>JAVEEH010000132.1 GCA_030840545.1 Frankiaceae bacterium
GCTCGCCATGAAGTCGGCTGGGCCGAAGACAAGCGCCTCGATCCGCGGCGATGCTGAAGCGATCGCATCGATGTCGAGCAGTGCACGGGCTGACTCGATCTGCACCTCGATGCCGATGCGGCCGACGTCGAGCCCGGCCGTCTTCTCCGCCTGTGTCAGCAGCAGGTCGAGCGCCGCCACGTGATGCGCACTGTCCGCCTTGGACAGGACGACGGAGTCGACGCGTGCGCCGGCCTGGGTGACCACGTCGACGACGTCACGGTGGGTCCAGGCAGTGGTCCAGTCGTTGACCCGCACCGCGACCGTGCGCGTGCCCCAGTCACCTTCTTGCAGGGCCGTGACCACGTTGCCCCGCGCCTCGTCCTTCGCGTCGGCCGCGACCGCATCCTCGAGGTCGAGGAAGACCTCGTCCGCGTCGAGGCCCTGAGCCTTCTCGATCATGCGCGGGTTGGAGCCGGGCACCGCGAGGACGGTACGACGAGAACGCGACACGGCCGGAGGTTATCGGTCGACGCGAGGCCCGCCGACGACCATCACGCCCAGGTCCGCCGTGGGAGCACTCCTAACGCGGGAATGGCGGCCGCGCACGAGCGTCGCTGGCCGTCACTCGTAGAGTCTCGCCATGGACGCCGCGGCAACCTCGGCGCTGATCGACGAGGCAGCCAAGAAATCCGGGCTGCTCTGGCTGCGACCGGCAGGCCCGGGGCAGCGCAGCCAGGCGGTGTGGCACGTGTGGCAGGACGGCGTCGGCTACGTCCTGAGCGGTGGGCTGGAGCAGCCCGTGCCCGAAGCCCTCGATGACCGTGCCTACGTCACGCTGCGCAGCAAGGACAACGGTGCGCGGCTGGTGACCTTCGAGGTCGCCGTCAGCACCATCGCACCGGGCGAGGACGAATGGGCTGCGATCGAGCCCGCGCTGCTGGCGAAACGGCTGAACCTCCCAGACGGTGAGCGAGCACCCGAACGCTGGGCGCGCGAGTGCACCCTGCATCGGCTGACACCGACCGGCGAGGTCGTCGAGACACCCGACGCCCCGACCACCACGTCACACGCGACGCCACCGCCACCCTCGCCGGCTCGCTCCCGCGTCCCCCGGCCGCTGCACCTGCGCGGCCGCCCCGCCCGCAACCGCGGCGGCCGCTGACCCCACCGCACCCTTCCCGACGATCATGACGTTCGCGGCACTATCTGTGCTCCCGATGGCCCCGCGATTGCAGCGAACGTCATGATCGTTGGGAAGTCAGGGGATGGCGATGCGGCCGGCGGCAACCGGGAACACGGTGCCGCTGACCCGCGCCTCGACTGCACGTCCGCCTTCGGCCCGGACCACGCACGCGAGCCGCGACGGCCGGCCCATCTCGAGTCCCTGCTCCACGACGTACGACGACTCGCCGTCACCCGGCAGGAGTCCGGCGGCGACCAGATGGACACCGAGACCGAGCGCGGCCGAGCCGGTCGCCGGGTCCTCGGGCACGCCTGCCGCGGCGGCAAAGACCCGCGCGTGCACCCGGCCTTCGGGATCCCAGGAGAATACGGAGACGCCGACGCCGCCGATGGCGGCCAGGGCGGCGAGGTTCGGCGACGAGCGCGCCACCGCGTCGGTGCCAACCTGCAGGAAGGCGAACTCCAGGCCGGTGCCGGCCCACCGCACCGTCGGCCCGGCGGCATCGTCCGGGAGCAGCCCCACCGCAGCGCAGAACGGCTCGACGTCGAGCGGGTCGCTCACCGACGGCTGCCCGCCGGTCAACGTGACCACATCGCCGTGGATCTCGAGCGGCAGCAGGCCGGCGCCACACTCCTGCACGACCCGGCCGGTGCCGACCCGGCCCAGCGATCGGAGCAGCCAGGCCGTGCCGACGGACGGGTGGCCGGCGAACGGGAGCTCTGCGGCCGGCGTGAAGATGCGCAGTCGGTAGTCGGCGGCCGGGTCGGTCGCTCCCACCGGGAACGTCGTCTCCGAGAGGTTGAACTCCCGGGCCAGCGTCTGCATCTGGCCGGTCGACAGCACATCGCCGTCGAGCACGACGGCGAGTGGGTTGCCGGCGAACGCCCGATCGGTGAAGACGTCGACAACGTGATAGGCGAGCGTCACTGTCCGAGCTGGGAGATGTCGATGGCGCCGGCCGGGGCCGTGACCGTCACCTTGGCGTCGTAGTCGGTGAAATCGACCTGGCCGCCGCCACTGCCGGTCTTCAAGATCCGAAGCGGCAGCGCTTTGCCGGTCTGAGCGATGTAGAGCGTCCCCCCGCTGCTGGACGTGTCGATCAGGCTGAACGCCTTCGTGCCGTTGACGGTCGTCGAGCTGCCGGTCTTCAGCGACCCCTGCGGTGTCAGCAGCGCGTTGAACAACGTCTTGATGTCGAGGAAGCTCGAGAAGCTGCTGAGGCTTCCTGTGGTCGCCGAGCCCTTGAGCCACTTGTCGGCCGCGAGCGAGGCCTGGCTGGCCGGTGCACCGGAGGCGATCAGCGCCGCCTGGTCCCCGCGCACATAAGCCGTGCCGTTCAGCAGCCGGATCTCGAGCTGGCCGCCGGAGATCGTGAGCGTGCCGGTACCCATCGCCTTACCGAGGCGGACGTCCAGCCCCAGGGACTTGCCGCTCTGGTCGATCTCACCCTTCACGTGGACCGACGTGACCGCGGCGGCGTCGGCCTTGACCTTGGCGAGGGCGTTGTCGGCGGAGAGCTTCTCGATGCCGTTGTCACTGGCACCACCACCTCCGCAGCCGCCGAGGAGCATGATCATCGCGAGGGCGCCGAGTGCCTTGCCGAGTCGCATCACGGCGCGGACACTACCGGCTCGGCACCGAAGAACCCACGCCTTCCGGCGGTAACCTGCCGGGCATGGCGAGCGGTACGACGACACGCGTCTTCCTCGCGCGCTTGGCCGGCCTGACCGTCCTGGACCCCAATGGTGACCAAGTGGGGCGGGTGCGTGACGTCGTGGTCGTCCTGCGCACGGAGGCGCAGCCTCCACGGGTGCTCGGCATCGTCGTCGAGGTCCAGCCGCGGCGCCGCTTGTTCGTGCCCATGGGGCAGGTGTCGCACATCGACGCCGACTCGGTCATCGTGCGGGGCCGGGTCAACCTGCGGCGGTTCGAGCGGCGCGCCGGCGAGACCCTCGTCATCACCGAGCTGCTCGACCGCAAGGTGACGCTGGTCGAGGACGGCTCCCCGGTCACTGTCGTCGACGTCGCCATGGATCAGAGCCGCACCCGGGACTGGTTCCTGACCCGGGTCGCGGTCCGCACCCATGGCAGCGGCTTCCGCCGCCGGGGTCAGCTGCAGACCGTCGACTGGGACCAGGTCAGCGGATTCAGCCAGCCCGAGGAGGAGCAGGGCGCCGCCAACCTGCTCGCGGCGTTCGACCAGCTCCGGGCAGCCGACCTGGCGCACGTGATGCACGAGCTGTCCGCGAAGCGGCGTGGCGAGGTGGCCGCCGCCCTCGACGATGAACGGCTCGCCGACGTCCTCGAGGAGCTCCCCGAGGACGACCAGGTGGAGATCCTCGCCAAGCTCGCGGGAGAGCGCGCGGCCGACGTCCTCGAGGCGATGGCGCCGGACGACGCCGCCGACCTGCTCGGTGAGCTCGCGCCGGACGAGCAGGAAAGGCTGCTGGCCTTGATGGAGCCGGACGAGGCCGACCCGGTCCGCCGGCTGCTGACCTACTCCGAGGACACCGCCGGCGGCTTGATGACGACCGAGCCAGTCATCCTGCCGCCGGACGCCACCGTCGCCGAGGCACTCGCGCGCGTGCGCGACCCCGAGCTGACCCCCGCGCTCGCGGCCCAGGTCTTCGTCTGCCGGTCACCCACCGACACACCGACCGGCAAATATCTGGGGATCGCCCACATCCAGCGGCTGCTGCGCGAGCCACCCGGCGCCCTGGTGTCCGGAGTCGTCGACAACGACATCGCGGCGCTGCGCCCGGATGTGCCGCTGCACGAGGTCACCTCCTATCTCGCGACCTACAACCTCGTGGCCGTCCCCGTCGTCGATGACGCCGATCATCTGCTCGGGGCGGTGACCGTCGACGATGTCCTCGACCACCTGCTGCCCGAGGACTGGCGCGAGCGTCCTAGCGGGGAGGCCGCTCGTGGCGCGTGAGCGACGGACTCGCCAGCGGCTGGACCAGCCGCGCGACGTCCGTCCGGGCATTTCGCTGCCGCGCGCCGACGCCGAGTCGCTAGGCCGGATCTCCGAGCGGGTCGCGCGCTTCCTCGGCACCTGGCGCTTCATCGGCTACATGTCGCTGTTCATCGTGGCGTGGATCCTGTGGAACACCGTCGCCGGCCATCTCCGCTTCGACACATATGCGAACAAATTCACCCTGCTGACGCTCCTGCTCTCGCTGCAGGCTTCCTATGCCGCACCGTTGATCCTGCTGGCACAGAACCGCCAGGCCGACCGCGACCGGGTGCAGTACGAGCACGATCGCGCGCTCAGCGAGCGCGCCGTGGCCGACACCGAGTACCTCGCGCGCGAGGTCGCGGCCATCCGGGTGGCGCTCGGTGAGGTCGCCACCCGCGACTACATCCGCGGCGAGCTCCAGCGCCTACTCGAGGAGCTCGGCCCGCGCGGGGCCGACGACACTGCCCAAGACGCCTAACCCCCTCCTAACGGACTACTCAATCCGGGTGAATCGTGGCCGATGAGATCAAGGTGAGCCCTGGTGCGCCGACGCGCGATGTACGCCGCCGCCTCGGCGAGGTGCTTGTCGAGCAGCGCGCGATCACCGAAGAGCAGCTCGAGGCTGCCCTCGAGGCGCAGCGCGAGGCTGCCCGCGAACGACGGCGGGTCAGGCTCGGCACGCTCGTCGTCGAGATGGGCTTCGCCACCGATCGACAGATAGCCGCCGCGCTCGCGACCGCACTTTCCCTCGACCTGGTCGACATCGGCACCCTGCCGTTACAGTCCGACGTCACCCGGTTGCTCCCCCGCGCCGTCGCCGAGCGGCACCTGGTCATCCCGATCGCACGCGACGCGAACGGCCGCGTCACGCTCGCCTGCGCCGACCCGACCAACGTCGTCGCCCTCGACGACGTCAAGATCTACGCCGGCATCACAGACATGACCGTCGTCGTCGCCAGCGCCAGCCAGGTGCGGGACCTCATCGCTCGCGTCTGGGCATTGTCCGGCGACTCTGCCGACGTCGCAATGATGCTCGAGGACCTCGACACCGCCGACGACGAGCCGGAACAAGGAAGCGGTTTCGCCGACGCACCGACGGTGCGCCTCGTCAACTCGATCATCGCCGATGCAGTGCGGGCACGGGCGAGCGACATCCATGTCGAGCCCCAGGCGACGGCCGTCCGGGTGCGCTATCGCGTCGACGGCCTGCTTCGCGACGTCATGACCGCGCCGCGCGCGGCCGCCGCAGGCATCGTCAGCCGCATCAAGGTCATGAGCAACCTCGACATCGCCGAGCGACGGGTGCCCCAGGACGGGCGCACCCGGCTGCAGGTCGAGGGCGCCGTGCTCGACGCGCGGGTCAGCACGCTGCCGAACATCCACGGCGAGAAGGTCGTGATCCGGCTGCTGTCCCGGGCCGACTCGGTGCCGCCCATCACCAAGATCGGTATGGGTGAGAAGCAGCTCGAGACCCTGCTCGGCACTCTCGTCGCACCACAGGGCCTGATCCTCATCTGCGGTCCCACCGGCTCGGGCAAGACGAGCACGCTCTATAGCGCGATCCACCAGATCAAGACGCCGGATCGCAACATCGTCACCCTCGAGGACCCGGTCGAGATGCAGGTCACCGGCATCACCCAGGTGCAGGTGCACGAGCGGGCCGGTCTGACGTTCGAGCGCGGACTTCGCTCGGTCCTGCGCCAGGACCCGGACGTGGTGCTCGTCGGCGAGGTGCGCGACCCGGAGACGGCAAAGCTCGCGCTCGAAGCCTCGCTCACCGGTCACCTGGTCCTGACGACCCTGCACACCAACTCGGCGCCCGCCGCGCTCACCCGCCTGGTCGACATGGGCGTCGAGCCGTTCCTGGTGGCGTCGTCGTTGTCGCTCGTCGTCGCCCAGCGGCTCGTCCGCCGGGTCTGTGACTCCTGCGCTGCGCCATACGTTCCGCCGGCCCGCATCCTGACGTTGCTTGGCATCGACGACGAGGACCTGGCTCAGGCCACGCCGCTGCGCGGCGCCGGCTGCTCGGACTGCGGGGGCACCGGATACCGCAGCCGCATCGGCGTCTTCGAGGTGCTGCCGGTCACTGCTGCCATGCGCGCGATTCTCATGACCAACCCCAACGAGGGTGCGGTCGCAGCCCAGGCCCTCGCCGACGGCATGCAGACCTTGCGCGCGTCGGCGATCGGCAAGGCACATGCCGGGTTGACGACGTACGAAGAAGTGCTGCGTGTCACGCAGGTCGACTCGACCAGTGGCTTGCACTGCAGCGCGTGCGGCGGTGCGCTCGCCAGCGACATGGTCGCCTGCCCCTGGTGCGCGGCCAACATCGATCGCGGGCATTGCGCGGAGTGCGACCGACCGCTCGAAGCCGAGTGGCGGGTCTGTCCCTGGTGCCGAACCGCTGCACCGAACAGGCCACAGGCCGTGACCGCCATGGCGGACGGACCACCCCGGGTGCTGCTCGTGGAGGACGACCCGTCCGTGCGCGCCTACGTCACCACAGCCCTCGCCGGCACGATCGAGGTCGAGGCCGTCGAGACCGCCAGCGAAGGTCTCGACAAGGCGACAAGCGGTTCCTACGACGGCGTGCTCGTCGACCATCTGCTGCCGGATCTGACCGGCGTCGAGATGATCCGGTTGCTGCGCAGCGAGGCGCGCACGGCCGCTCTGCCCGTCATGCTGTTCACCGGCGACGCCAACCCGGACCTCGAGACCGAAGCGCGCAACGCGGGGGCAGACGACTATCTCGCCAAGCCGGTCGAGCCCGCGATCCTCGAGGAGCGGCTGCTCGCCCTGGTAAGCCGCAGCGCCCGCATCGGCACCCGAGCCGGCTGAGGCACGTACGCTGGTGGTCTCATGACCTCCCCTGATCCCGCTGCTCTCAACGCCGCACTGGCGACCGTCTCCGACCCCGAGATCCACCGACCGATCACCGATCTCGGCATGGTCAAGTCCATCAACGTGGCCGAGGACGGCTCCGTCGACGTCGGCATCTACCTGACGACGCAGGGCTGCCCGCTGCGCGACCGGATCACGTCCGACGTCACGACCGCTGTCAGCAAGGTCCCCGGCGTCACCGGGGTCCGCGTCGATCTCGACGTCATGAACGACGAGCAGCGGCAGACGCTGCGCTCGTCCCTGCAAGGTGGCCGGCCGGTCAAGACGATCCAGTTCGCCGAGGCCGGCTCGCTCACGCGGGTGCTCGCCGTGGCGAGCGGCAAGGGCGGAGTCGGTAAGTCGTCGACGACGGTCAACGTCGCCGTCGCCATGGCGCAGCAAGGTCTCAACGTGGGCGTCGTCGATGCCGACGTCTACGGGCACTCGCTCCCCCGCATGTTCGGTGTCGTGCACCCGCCCGCGGTGGTCGACGGCATGATCGTGCCGCCGGAGGCGCACGGCGTGAAGGTCGTGTCGGCCGGCATGTTCGTCGACGGCAACCGCCCGATCGTGTGGCGCGGGCCCATGCTGCACCGGGCGCTCGAGCAGCTGCTCGCCGACGTCTACTGGGGCGACCTCGACGTGCTGCTTCTCGATCTGCCCCCGGGCACCGGCGACATCGCCATCTCCTCGGCACAGCTGCTGCCGACGGCAGAGGTCGTCGTCATCACGACACCGCAGCTCGCCGCGCGCGAGGTGGCGGAACGCGCCGGTGCTGTCGCGGTGCAGACCCGGCAACGCGTCGCCGGGGTGATCGAGAACATGGCCGGCCTGCCGTGCCCGCACTGCGGTGAGATGGTCGACGTGTTCGGCACCGGCGGCGGACAGGCCGTCGCCGACTCGCTGACGACCCTGATCGGCGCAAGTGTCCCGCTGCTCGGCTCGGTGCCGATCGACCCGCGGCTGCGCGAAGCCAGCGACGCCGGCCTCCCGCTGGTGGTGTCGGCCCCCGACTCCCCCGCCGCCGTCGTCCTCACCGCGATCGCACGGGAGCTCGGCGCGCGCACCCGCTCCCTCGTCGGGCGGCCGCTCTCGCTGACGCCCGTCAGCTAGCGCTAGCTGCTAACCCTTGCGATTGGCGACGGGCGCGTAGGTTCTGCACGGCTCGTTGCGCAGACTCGGGCACGCAGGCTGGCCGGTCGGGACGGCGAACCCCGGGACGACCGGCAGGATGAGACTCGACGGCATCGTCGGGGAGAAGGCGATCGACACCCTGGCGGTGCCCTTCGGCTGGGTATGGCCGAACGACCAGATCGGCTGGGTGCCGTTGGGGGCGGCGATCGTCACGCGGATCCGGGTGCCGGCCCGGTAGGTGTGGCCCTCGTAGTAGAGCGGGATCACGACCTTGACGAACTTCCCCTTCGGCATCCGGCGCACATCGGCGGCCAGCATGCTCGGGACGGGCTCGACCAGCGAGCTCTTCTGCTTGAAGATGTTGTTCGAGCCGGTGGCCAGCTTGCGCTCGCTGGTGCGGAGCCATCCGTTCTGCACGAACGTCTCGTGGCCGCTGGCGTCGACCTCGCTGATCGTGGCCAGCAGGTCGACGTCCGGCGTCGAGGACTTGACCCACAGGTGCACGGAGCCGGCGCCGACCACGATGGTGTTCTGCTTCAGCGGTGCCGTGACGTAGGACACCGCGGTGCCCGACGGGTTCGGCTTCCACTTCCAGTCCCACTGCGACGCGTTGCCCCACAGCCCGCCGCCGCCGGTGTTGGCGCCGTAGTCGTTCTTGGCCAGGGCACTGGCGTCGGAGGTGTAGCCGTCGACTCCCTTGCCGCCCGGCTGGTCGGTGAGCGTGCCCTTCGGCCCGAGGAACCACCGCTGCGCGGTCGTGCCCGGGACCGGGAACTTCGCGAACGAGTGCTCAAAGCCCGGGTAGGGGTCGCCGGGGTTGTTCGACGCACCCGGATTCGTGCCGGCGCCGTTGTCGAACAGCACCCGCACCGACGGCAGCTTCTCGAACGCCGCCAGCGCCGCGTCGTACGTCGGCATCTGCTGGATCGGGTCCGGCGGCAACGTGATCCGGTCGTCCTGCGGAACACCCATCGCGGCCTGATAGACGACGGGAGCCGAGGCCTGAACCTGCGGCGCGTTCTGCGACGGCGCCTGGTGGGCGACGTAAAGGCTCAGGAAGTCGTACCAGCGGTTGTAGGTCTCGGGGTCCAGCGAGTCGATATGCGCGCCATTGGTGTAGGTGAACCACTTCTTCTTGGTGCCGGTCATGTGCTCGGCCAGCGTGGGGCAGTGACCACCGGTCTGCTCGTCCTCGAACTGGCAGGCCATGAACACCGGCACGTTGATCTTGTGCACGAACGTGACCGGGTCGAGCGGGTCGGCGACATTCGGACGGTAGTGCGCGTTCGCCGTGATCTTCGCCATCAGGTTGGCGGCGGCGGGGTGCAGCGCCTGGTTGGCCTTGCACACGGTGTCGCCATTGTCGATCTGCTTCTTGGCATAGGGCTGGGTGCCTGGCTTCCCCGCCGGCTGAGCCTGTGCCTGTCGCTCCTTCGCCCACGCGACCGCGAACCCGTCGTTGACGACGCCGCCTGGGTAGAGCGTCGTCGCGGTCGCGTCGATGACCGACAGCGGGGCGATCGCCTCGAGGGACGGTGGCCGGGTCGCGGCGGTAAACAGTTGGCTGATGCCGCCGTAGGAGATGCCCATCATTCCGACCTTGTTGTCCCTGACCCACGGCTGGCGGGCGAACGTCTCGACGATGTCGTAGCCATCGAGGCTCTGCAGCGGCTCGAAGAAGTCGAATGCGCCGCCCGAGCAGCCGGTGCCGCGCATCTGGATGTCGACGACAGCGAACCCCATGGCGTTCGCGACAGCGGCGATACCACTGGTCGGACCGGCCGGGTCGGCGTAGGCGTAGCCCGAGTACTCGATCAACGTCGGGTAGGGCGGTGCGTAAGCGGGCCCCCCCGGCAGCGAGACGCCGGGGGTCCCCTCCGCGCCTCCGAGCTCGCTCGGCAGCCAGACGCGGTAGGCCAGCTTCGTGCCGTCCCGCGTCGTCATGTATCCGTAGCCGTCGGTCTTGATGGTCTGCTTGTAGATGCTGGCGTTCCACTGGGCCGGCGCATTGGAGTGCACTGTCAGCGGGCCGGACCGGGGGCCGCTGGGCAGCACCCGGACGCGGTAGCCGCTGCCGGGCTTGACCCCCCGGAAGAGCGCGCCGCCCAGTGAGTTGACGGTCCGCGCGGCCACCTGGTGGCCGGAGGAGTCCAGCAACGCCACCCGGGCACCTGCGGCGGCGCCGGTGACGTCGACCTGCTTCGCGCTGCCCCGTGCGGTGAACGCGTTGGCCTTCGCGGCCGGTTGCGCCGAAGCCGCGGCCGTTGCGAGGAGGCCGCCGATCAAGGTCACGACAAGCGAGATCCTGAGCGATGCGCCGTGGTTCCGCACGATGTGACTCCTTCTCGGTGGCGCGGGTCGAGTCGCCGCAAGAACACTTCGACGCGGACGGCCCGGGTCCTGCCCGAGCGTCAGCGCAAGCGCCACCACAAAACGCCGCCACAAGAGCGACTTCGGAGGGCTCCCGACCACTTTTCCCTGGCTCGACCGGCGTGTCGCGGTCGAGCGCCCTCCGAAGTGGAGTTCTGGCGGGTAGACGAGCGGCGTTGGCGGCAGGCGCTGTTGGCGTCAGGTGGCGTCGGCGTCGTACGGCGGAGGCTCGCCGGGCGCGAGCGGGGCGACACCCGCAGCGCCGTAGGGCTCCTCGTCGTCCCAGAGCGCGGACTGCACGATCCGGCGTGGATGCAACGACGCGAGATCGAGGTCGGCCATCTCAGGGCCGAGCTCGGCTTTGAGGTCCGCGGTGGCGTTGCGAGCCATGCCGCGCAGCTGACGCAGCATCCGGGCCGCGTCGGCGGCCGCCTTGGGCAGCCGGTCCGGCCCCAGCACGAGCAGGCCGACGATCGCGAGGACGATCAGCTCGCTCCAGCCGACGTGGTCGAACATCCGCGTCCTAGTCGCTTCGCGCCGAGCCGAGCGTGACGACGGCACTGTGCCGCTGGCCGCCCCGCAGATAGGCGAGCGTCAGCTGCTGTCCGGGGATGTGCTTGCGAATCTGGACGATGAGCTCGTCAAAGCTGGTGATCGTCAGCCCGTCGACGGCGACGACGATGTCGCCGACCCGCAGCCCGGCTCGGGCCGCGGGACCGCCCGCAGTCACGCCGCCGGCTGCACCCGTGGGGCTGCCGATGCGAGCCCCGTTGCCCTTGTAGCTGCCGTCGAGCTGCACACCGATGATGGCGTGGGTGGAGAAGCCGTTGGTGATGATCTGCCGAGCGATGCGCTTCGCCTGGTCGATCGGGATCGCGAATCCGAGGCCGATGTTTCCGCTCTGACCACTGTCGAAGATCTGCCCGCCGGACAGCGTGGCGATCGCCGAGTTGACCCCGATCACCTCGCCGGAGGCGTTGACCAGCGGGCCGCCGGAGTTGCCCGGGTTGATCGCGGCGTCGGTCTGGATCGCGTCGATGACGTCGTTGGGCTTGCCCTGCGAGCTGCCGGCCTCCACCGGGCGGTCGAGCGCGCTGACGATGCCGCTCGTGACAGTGCCGGCGAGCCCGAGCGGCGACCCGACGGCGACGACCGAGTCGCCGACCGCGAGGGACGACGACGACCCGAGCGATGCAGGGTGGAGCCCGTGCACGTTGTGGACCTGTACGACGGCAAGGTCGCTCACCGTGTCCCGACCCGCGATGGTGCCGCTCACGTGCTGCTTGTCGGGAAAGACCACCGTGAGCTTGCCGCCCCCTCCGACCGCAGCCGCAATGACGTGGTTGTTGGTGAGGATGAACCCCGCATTGCTGATGACGATCCCCGAGCCGGTGTCACCGCCGCTGGCCGTCCTGACCTCGATCGACACGACGCTGGGAAGAATCCTGGCCGCGACGGCGGCGATCGACCCGGCTGGACGCTCCAGCACAGGAGCGGGGGAGGCACTCGAACCGATGCTGACCAACCGGTGCACGCTGGCGGCGGGTTGGCGATGGTGGACGATCAGCCCACTGATCGCACCGCCCATCACGGCCGCGAGAGCGGTCGTGAGCGCCAGCACCGTCCAGCTCGGTGGTGACTGACGCCAATCGCCCATAGCTCCATTGTGTCCCGTCGTTAGGCTGGCAAGCGACACAGGAGGTTGGCATCAGCGCAGACGACGACATCGTGACGACCCGACGAGCGCGTGAGTTCACCGAGAGCTGGCTCGTCGAGGACGAGGCGCTGCTCGCAGCACGCCGTCGTGGTGCCGACCTCGGGGCGGTCCCGATCCAACCCGGCGGCGGTGCCGTGCTGCGCTTTCTCGCGGCGTCGTTGGGCGCGCGATCGGTGGTCGAGATCGGCACCGGTGCGGGTGTCTCCGGCATCTACCTCATGCGCGGGATGGCACCCGACGGCGTGCTGACCAGCATCGACGTCGAGGCCGAGCACCAACGGCTGGCCCGTGAGGCCTACGCCGAGGCCGGGGTGCCGCCTGCCCGGGCCCGGCTGATCACGGGCCGCGCGCTGGACGTGCTGCCTCGACTGACCGACGGCGCTTACGACCTCGTGTTCTGCGACGCGGCGAAGGGTGAGTACTCCGACTACCTGCGCGAGGCCCTGCGGCTGCTGCGGCCCGGCGGCATCGTCGCGTTCGACAACGCGCTCTGGCACGGTCGCGTCCCGGACTCCTCGGCCCGAGACCCCGAGACCGTCGCGGTGCGCGAGCTGCTCCGACAGGTCAAGGACGACGAGCGGCTGGTGTCGCTGCTGCTGCCGAGCGGCGACGGCCTGCTCGCCGCTGTCGTCCGCGACTGAGGTCAGCCGCCGGGACGGCGGTTCATGGAGGCGGGACCGTCTGCCCCTTGCCGATGACGACGATGCCGCTGTCGCTGATGTGAAAGCCGCGCGCCCGGTCGTGCTCGGAGTCGACGCCGATGGTGGCGCCCGGCGGGATCACCACTCCCTTGTCGGCGATCGTGCGCACGACCTTTGCGCCCTGCCCGACGTTGACGCCGTGCAGCAGGACGCAGCCCTCCACCTCCGCGCGCGAGTGCACCAGCACGCCGGGTGAGAGCACCGACCGGCGCACCTGACCGCCGGAGATGATGCAACCGGGCGAGACGAGCGACTCGATGGCATGGCCGGTGCGGCCGGGCTCGTCGTGGACGAACTTGGCCGGCGGCAGCGGTGGGGTGTGCGTCAGGATCGGCCAGTGCCGGTTGTAGAGGTTGAACACCGGCAGCACCGACACGAGATCCATGTGCGCGTCGTGGTAGGCCTCGATGGTGCCCACATCACGCCAGTAGCCACGATCGCGGTCGGTGACGCCAGGGATCTCGTTGTCGGCGAAGTCATAGACGTGCGCTTGGCCGTTCGCTACCAGCATCGGGATGATGTTGCCGCCCATGTCGTGGACGGAGCCTTCGTCGTAAGCGTCCTTGCTCACCGCGTCGAGCAGCACGTCGGTGGTGAACACGTAGTTGCCCATCGACGCATAGGCCGTGTTTGGGTCGTCGGGCACCGACGGAGGGTCCGCCGGCTTCTCCAGGAAGGCGTCGATGCGACGACCGTCGCGGGTCTCGATCACCCCGAACGAGCTGGCCTGGGCACGCGGCACCCTGATGCCCGCCACCGTCACGCCCGCCCCGGAAGCAATGTGCTGGTCGAGCATCTGCGCCGGATCCATGCGATAGACGTGGTCCGCGCCGAACACCACGACGTACTCCGGTTGCTCGTCGTAGACGAGGTTGAGCGACTGGTAGATGGCGTCGGCGGAGCCCTGGAACCAGCGCGGGCCGAGCCGCTGCTGAGCCGGCACCGGAGTCACGTAGTTGCCGAGCAACGTCGACATGCGCCAGGTCAAGGAGATGTGCCGGTCGAGCGAATGGGATTTGTACTGCGTCAGCACGACGATGCGCAGGTAGTCGGCGTTCACCAGGTTGGACAGCACGAAGTCGACCAGGCGGTAGATGCCACCGAACGGCACCGCCGGTTTGGCCCGATCGGCGGTCAGCGGCATGAGGCGCTTGCCCGCCCCACCGGCGAGAACGATCCCGAGGACACCCCGCTGTGCCACGGCTCGGACCCTAATGCACCTATCCTGTGGCGTCGTGCGCGTCGGCCTGCTGACTCGAGAGTGGCCGCCCGACGTCTATGGCGGGGCCGGCGTCCATGTGGAGTTCCTTGCCCGCGAGCTGGCGGGGCTCGTTGATCTCGACGTCCAAGCCTTCGCGGCGCACGGGACGTGGGACCGGCTGTCGACGGCGAACACAGCGCTGCAGGTGCTGGCCACCGACCTGTCGATCGTCGCCGCCGTCGACGGCTGCGATCTGGTGCACTCGCACACCTGGTACGCCAACCTCGCGGGACACCTGGCCAAGCTGTTGTACGGCGTACCGCACGTCATGACCTCACATTCGCTCGAACCGTTGCGGCCGTGGAAGGCCGATCAGCTCGGCGGTGGCTACGCCGTCTCGTCCTGGGCGGAGCGGGTGGCGGTCGAGTCCGCCGATGCGGTCATCGCGGTGTCCGACGGCATGCGCGCAGACGTGCTGGCCGCCTACCCGTCCGTGCGACCCGACCGGGTGCACGTGGTGCACAACGGCATCGACACCGGACTGTTCACACCCAGCCCTGACGCCGACGTGGTGCGATCGCTCGGCGTCGACCCGGACCGACCGATGGTCGTGTTCGTCGGCCGCATCACCCGGCAGAAAGGCCTGCCACACCTCCTGCGGGCAGCGAGCTCGCTGCCGCCACATGTCCAGCTCGTCATCTGCGCGTCGTCACCGGACGAGCCGGCGATCGCCGAGGAGGTCTCGACCGGCATCGCCCGGCTGTCGGCGGACCGGGGCGGCGTCAGCTGGCTGCAGGAGCCGCTGCCGCGACCGCAGCTGATCGCTCTGCTGTCCAGTGCCAGCGTGTTCGTCTGCCCCTCCGTCTATGAACCGCTCGGCATCGTCAACCTCGAGGCGATGGCGTGCGGGACAGCCGTCGTCGCCACCGCCGTCGGCGGCATCCCCGAGGTGGTGGACGACGGCGTGACCGGGCTGCTCGTGCCCTACGACCCCGGTGACCCGGCGGCGTTCGAGGACGCCCTGGCCACCGCACTCATCGAGCTGCTGGAGGCGCCAGAGCGGGCGGCGGCGATGGGCCGACGGGGCCGGGAGCGCGCGGAACGCGAGTTCGCGTGGTCGTCGATCGCCCACCGCACGGTGGACCTCTACGCGTCGCTCCTCGCCTAGGTGGGCAGGAAAGCTTCATCCCTTCCCGAAACCTGAGAGCCGACCACTCGTTGGTCAGGTCACACCCTTGGGAGACTCACGCATGCCGCATTTCGCCCGTATCGCCGTTCCGTTGGTCGCCGCCGGCGTCACGGTCGCCGCGCTCTACCCGGCCAACGGATCGACGGCCGACCACAGCGCGCGCCGTACGACGTCACTCGTCGACGCCCTGCGGTCCGGCCAGGCGTCGGTGCGTCCTCCGGCCGTGCTGCAGCACCGGCTGGTCCCGGAGGACCGGTATGCGATGGCGAGCGGCTGTTATGTGCTCCGCTCCGCTGTCAGCAGCAGGTTCATCGGCAGGTCCGGATCGGCGTTTGCGGCCACGGCGACGAGCACCGCCGCGGCTCCGTTCCACTTCCAGGCCCTCGACCTCGGCAAATACCTGTTGTTCGGCGCCAAGCGGGACTTCTTCGCGGCGGCGGGCGACCCGACCCCAGAAGGCATCCGGCCGGCGACCGACGTGGTCGACGGTTATGTGCGCGGCACTGGGGACGAGACGCTGCAACCGGTCCGCGCCCCGGTGCTCACCGGCACCGGCGCCGCGGCCGGTGGCGTCGACACAGCCACCGTGCCGGTGCGCGACGCTGTCCGGGGCGACGGCGTCCAGAGCGCAGCCGCGCCGAGCGCTTCGGCGGAATGGGTGGTCCGGCAGTCGGGCCGCGGCGAGTTCCGCTTTCTCATGGCCGTCGACGACCACGACCCGGCGAACCCGGGTCCGCTCAACCCACGCATCTCCGCGACCCTCACGGCGACGAAGTCCGGGGCGCTGTCCCTGGTCAAGGGCGACAAGGTCGGCCCGGCGACCAACTTCGCGTTGCGCCGAGCCGGTGGCTGCGCGCACTGGCCCGAGATCCAGGTCAACATCACCGGCGGCTTCCCGCACGGCGCAACGCCCTACTCCGAGACCAGTGGCTTCCTCGACGCGCACCTGCACGGCATGGCGTTCGAGTTCCTCGGCGGGCGGGCGCGCTGCGGCCGGCCGTGGCATCCCTACGGCGTCACCTACGCCCTCGTCGACTGCCCCGACCATCAGCCGGGTGGCCGCGGTGCACTGCTCGAGGACGTCCTGTCCGGTCGCACCCCCGGGACGGGACACGACACTGTCGGCTGGCCGACGTTCGGCTACTGGCCGCGACACGACTCGCTGACGCACGAGCAGGTCTACTACAAGTGGCTGGAACGCGCGTGGCGCGGCGGGCTGCGGATGTTCACCAACCTGCTGGTCGACAACGGCGTGCTCTGCGAGCTCTATCCCTACAAGAAGAACAGCTGCAACGAGATGGACGGCGTGCGGCTGCAGGCCAAACGGCTGCACGAGTTCGAGCGCTACATCGACGCGCAGAGTGGCGGACCGGGTGAAGGCTGGTTCCGCATCGTGAAGGACCCGTTCCAGGCTCGTCGAGTCATCAACGCCGGCAAGCTCGCGGTGGTCATGGGCATCGAGGTGTCGGTGCCGCTGGACTGCGGGGAGTACCTCGGCACGCCACGCTGCAACGCGGCCGAGATCGACAAGCGGATGCAAGGTGTCTACAAGCTCGGCGTTCGCCAGATGGAGCTGACCAACAAGTTCGACAACGCGCTGACTGGGGTGACCGGCGACGACGGCACCACCGGCGCGATCGTCAACTCCGGTAACCACTACGAGACGGGCCACTACTGGCAGCTGCAAACCTGCGCGAAGACACCGAAAAGCGAGGCGCTGCAGCGCTATGACAAGCGGCAGTACAACCTCGCCGACCAAAGCGGCGGCAAGGTGGGACGCGACGCCATCTTCGGTGCGGTGCTCGAAGCGGCCGGCGTGACCGGCGCGGCACCGGCCTATCCGGCCGGACCGCACTGCAACATCGCGGGCTTCACCAAG
>JAVEEH010000133.1 GCA_030840545.1 Frankiaceae bacterium
AGCGGGCGGCCAGCGTGCCGCTCGTGGTGTTTGCCTCGACGATGCGCACATCTGCGGGGACGGTGCCGTAGAAGACAGCGTCCGGTCCGCGCTCGTCCAACTGGCCGAACGGCTGGTAGTCCCCCAATGCCTCGATCATGTCGCTCTCGGAGCAGGAGCCTTCAAAGGCTGTAATGGGCTGGCTTTGCAGCCGGCTGGTGTCGATCGAGCCGAGACAGGGATGACCGCCCGTCGTGTAGGCCACGAGGGCGAGCGTGTTGGTGCCGGCGTGCCGCTCGGCCACCAGCCACAGGGGCACGTTCTTGAGCTGTTCGGGGATGTCCGCGCCGGTGTAGCGCACTGCCGGCCTTTCGCCTTGGGCGACGAGGCTCTGCACCTGCGCCCTGGTCGGTCCACCGGTGCCGCCGAACAACCCCGGGATCGTCACCGCTGACGCGACAACGACTGCGGTCGCGAGTGCCGCGACGCCGGCCCGCATGACCTGCCGGCGGCGGATGCGTGGCCGCAGGCTCACCATGACGTCCGCCGGCGGCTCGATGGGAGGGGCGAGCAGCCGAAGCCGGCCGCCCAGGTCGCTGTTCGCAGGGTCGGTCATGACGCCACTCCGTTCGTCAGCTCGCCCGCGGTCGATGGTTCGACGACGCCGCACTCGCGCAACCGCGCCAGTCCGCGCGATGTCAGGCTCTTCACGTTTCCGACCGAGCAGTTCATGACCCCGGCCACCTGGGCCTCGGACAAGTCCTCGGCAAAACGCAACACGACCGCCGTACGTTGTCGGGCCGGCAGCGACCGCAGGGCTGCAGCGAGTGACTGGGTCATTGCGACGTCCGCGGCAAGGTCGGGCAGGGCGACGCGGTCGGGCAGCTCCGACGTCGGTCGCTCGGAGTGCCATCGGCGCCGCCACCACGACGTGGCCGTGTTGGTCAGCACACGGCGCGCGTAAGCCTCCGGCGCCTGGTCGCGGATGCGGCCCCAGACGAACCAGACCTTGGTGAAGACGATCTGGACGAGGTCCTCCGCGTGCCCGGTGTCGCCGACAAGCAGGTAGGCCAGTCGCCCCAGCGGCGACCACTGCGCCGTGACGAACTCGCGGTAGCTCTCCTCGTCACTGGCGCGCACCGCACCCCCTCGACCCGGTCACACACACTAAACGCGCCCAACCGGCGGAAAGGTTGCGAACGACAACTCGCGGGGTGGGGTCAGAGGTAGCCGCCGTCCGGCAGGTAGGACCGCGGGGGAGTCCGGCCCCGCCAGAACACCGGCCCGGCGGGCGCCAGCCGCAGCCCGGCCGCGACGACGACCTTGACCGCCCACTGCTGCGCTGCGTTGATGTGGTCGACCGTGCGCTCGCCGTCGGCGTCCTGCGCCAGGCACTCCCACAACAGCGCGGTCGCGGTCTCGTCGTCGCTTGCGGCGACGGCAACGACGCGGCCGTCCGAGCGGGCGTAGGCGTAGCCGCGGCCGTCGACGTCGTCGACGACGAACATGCGGAACGTCCGCGCCAGCAGCTCGTGGTCAGGGCCGCGGGGCGCACCGCGCACCGCCACGTCGACCGCGTCGGCGAACGCGAGGTCGTCGGCGCCGCCGGGACGGACCGCGCGCCGCGACGCCGGGAGCCGGGCCCGGTCCACCGTGCCCTCAGCATGGATCTGCGGGTGCAGGTCGAAGCCCGCGGCCGCATAGCGTCGCATCGCGCGCGGGTCGCGACTGGACAGGATGATCGCCGTGTCCACGCCGTCGGCATAGGTCAGTGACGCGTCCAGCAGCTGCCGGCCGACCCCGCGGCTCTGCACCGATGGATCGACCACCAGCAACGACAGCCCCCACAGCGACGCCCGCCGCAGCGCCAAGGCAACACCGACGACCTCGCCGTCGACGGTCGCGACCCAGGAGCCCGCGGGGTCGTGGGTCAGGAAGTGCTGCAGCCGACCCCGCTGCCGCTCGACCACCTCGGCGGTGACCGGCACGACCGGGTCGCCGAACGACCGGTCGTGCTCCTGGAACGCGCGTGTCTGCACCTCCCGCGCCGCACCGATGTCGGCATCGGCGAGCGCTCGCACCGTGACCTGCACCCGGTCTTCCTATCGGCACGACAGGATGCGCGTCATGCGAGTTGTCGTGGCGCCCGACTCCTTCGGCGGCACGCTGTCCGCGGTCGAGGCGGCCACTGCCGTCGCCGACGGGTGGCACGAGGTCGCACCCGACGACGACGTCGTGCTCCTGCCGCTGTCCGACGGCGGCCCGGGTTTCGTCGACGTGCTCGGCGCGAGCCTCGGCGGTGACCGGCGGCCGTGCACCGTCTGTGGCCCGCTCGGCGCATCCACCGCCGCCGAAGTGCTCGTCGTCGGCGATGTCGCCTACGTCGAGGCCGCGCACGCCGCCGGTCTGCACCTGCTCGACGTCAACGAACGGGACCCCCGGCGTACGACGACCTTCGGGGTCGGGGAGCTCGTCACGGTGGCGGCCGCCGGGGTCAACCGCGTCGTTGTCGGTCTGGGTGGCACGGCGACCAACGACGGCGGGGCCGGGCTATGGGCCGCGCTCGGCGCCGAGCCAAGCGCGCTGCTGCGGGCCGGCGGGGGCGCACTGGTCGACCTGCCCGAGGTGTTCCCGCCGCATCCGCTCCCTGCGGGGGTGGTTGTTGCCACCGACGTCGACAACCCGTTGCTCGGCCCCAACGGCGCGAGCGCCGTCTACGGGCCGCAGAAGGGCGCGGGTCGGGCTGCGGTGCTGGACCTCGACGACGCACTGCGCCGCTGGGCCGAGCTCGTCGAGGCGGTGACGGGCTGGCAAGGGCTGCGCGACCAGCCCGGCGCCGGAGCGGCGGGCGGCCTCGGTTTCGGCCTGCTGGCGCTCGGCGCGGCGCAGGCATCCGGGTTCGGGGTCGTGGCCGATGCCCTCGGGCTCGCCGGTCGGCTGGCCGGCGCCGACCTGCTGGTGACGGGGGAGGGCTCCTTCGACTCGCAAAGCCTGCGCGGGAAGGTCGTGAGCGGCGCCGCCGCGGCCGCCCAGCAGGCCGGCCTACCCTGCATCGTCATCGCGGGCCAGGTGGCGGTGGGCCGCCAGGACGCTGCGGCCGCCGGGGTCGACGACGCCTATGCCGTCGCGGACACGCTCGGATCGGCCGATGCGGCCCTAACCGCCGGGGCGGCGGGCGTGCGGGAAACCGCCGCCCGCGTGGCGCGGCTGTGGAGCACCCGGCCGGCCAGGCCGTAGTCTGGGAAGAGACCGGCGAACGCCGCTGTTGCCAGTCATGAGATCGCCTATCCCTGGGGAGACCTTCACCCATGACCGTTCAGGACACAGGCACGGCCGACACGGCTCAGACCGAGACGCCAGCGACCGACGCCCCGCAGACCGTTCTGCTCACCGACGGCGCCGCGGGCAAGGTCAAGCACCTGCTCGACCAGGAGGGTCGCGACGACCTCGCGCTGCGGGTCGCGGTGCAGCCCGGGGGCTGCTCCGGCTTGCGCTACCAGCTCTTCTTCGACGAGCGCACCCTCGAAGGCGATGAGTTCCACGACTTCGGCGGGGTCAAGGTCGTCGTCGACCGGATGAGCGGGCCCTACCTGTCCGGCGCGGTCATCGACTTCGTCGACACCATCGAGAAGCAGGGCTTCACGATCGACAACCCCAACGCCACCGGCTCCTGCGCCTGCGGGGACAGCTTCCACTGAGCCGGCCGCACGACCCGCCGCCGTCACGACGAAAAAGAGCCCGCTCCTGGTCGGAGCGGGCCTTTTTCATTCGGCGGGCGGATCAGGCGTGGGGGTCAGCCGCCGTAGTCGGCATAGCCGTCCATCAGCGAGACGGTCTCCTCGGGGATGCGCATCCCGGTCGCGGTGAGGTCGATCGTCCGCGCCGGCGGACTGGCCGTGCGGGGACGCGGCAAGATCGCCGCCGGCATCTGCCGGGCGTCGGCGACGAGCTGGGCCAGACCGTCGGTGTCGGTGGGCACAGCGCTGTCGGTTCCTACGGGCACAGCCCGACGCTATGGGGCTACTGCTGGGTAGCCAACGCTTACCGGGGAGTAACACCCGTCAGTAACACTTTCGCTGTTCGCTAGCGTTCGCGCCGTGCGCATCGCCGTGACCGGATCCATCGCGACCGACCACCTCATGACCTTTCCCGGACGGTTCGCCGACCAGCTCCTGCCGGACCAGCTGGCGCACCTGTCCGTCTCCTTCCTCGTCGACGACCTCGAGGTGCGCCGCGGGGGAGTCGCCGCCAACATCGCCTTCGGCATGGGGCTGCTCGGCCTGCGGCCGTTGCTCGTCGGTGCGGTGGGCGCCGACTTCGCCGACTATCGGGCCTGGCTCGACCGTCACGGTGTCGACACGTCCGGCGTCCTGGTCTCGGAGCTGAAGCACACCGCGCGCTTCGTCTGCACGACCGACAACGACCACAACCAGATCGCATCGTTCTACCCAGGCGCCATGAGCGAGGCGCGCGAGATCGAGCTGGCGCCGCACGGGTCGGTCGACCTTGTCGTCGTCAGCCCGAACGACCCGGCCGCGATGCTGCGGCACACCGAGGAGTGTCGGGCCCGCTCCATCCCGTTCGTCGCCGACCCGTCCCAGCAGCTGTCGTCGCTGGAGGGCGAGCAGGTCCGTGCCCTGGTCGACGGCGCCGAGATGCTGCTGACCAACGCCTACGAGTCCGCCCTCACCGAGCGCAAGACCGGCTGGTCGGCCGAGGAGGTGCTCGACCGGGTCGCGGTCCGCATCACCACCCACGGCAGCGAGGGCGCGACGATCGAGCAGGCCGGAGCCGGGCCGGTGCGGGTGCCCGTCGTCGCCGCCGGCACGGTGGCCGACCCGACCGGCGGCGGTGACGCCTTCCGGGCCGGGCTGCTCTCCGGCAGGTCGTGGGGGCTGTCGCTGGAGCGTGCGGCCCAGGTCGGCAGCCTGCTCGCCACGCTGTGCCTCGAGACGGTCGGCACCCAGGAATACACCGTCGCCCGGGACGACGCCGTCGCGCGGCTGACCGCGTCGTACGGCGCGGAGGCGGCAGCCGAGATCGCCCCGCACCTGCCCACCTAGCGGTCAGTGGGACCGGCGGACGAGGTACGCCGGGACACTCCCGGGCGTGACGACCGGCCCGAGGTAGTCGTGGCCGCGCATCCGGCACCAGGCCGGCACGTCGGCCGCGGCCGCGGCGTCGTCCGCCACCACCGCGATGACGTCGCCCACGGCCACCTCGCCGATCCGTCTGGCCAGCTCGATGATCGGCAGCGGGCAGAGCTGTCCGGTCGCGTCGATCGTCAACGCCGGCGGGGCACCCGTCACAGCGACTCGGCCCCCGCCGTGCGGCGCAGCGCCGCCACGATCGGCGGCAGCACGTCGAGGAACTGCCCGACCTGATCCTCGGTGACGTCCCCGTGCAAGGACACCCGGACGTTGCCGTGGGTGAGCACCCCCATCGCGACGAGCACGTGCGACGGCTCGAGCGCCGACGACGAGCAGGACGAACCGCTGGACACGCTGAAGCCGGCCCGGTCGAGCTCAGTCATCAAGGCCTCGCCGGCGACATAGAGGCAGGAGAAGGCGAGCAGGTGCGGCAGCCGGTCGACCGGGTCGCCGAGCAGCTCGACGTCGGGCACCCGCCGCGGCAGCTCGGCCCGCAGGTGGTCGATCAGAGCCGACAGGCGGCTGGCTTCGGCCCGGCGCTCGCCCGCGCGGGCCTCGAGCGACGCGGCGGCCGCGAGTGCCGTCGGCAGCGCGACCGGGCCCGGGAACCGACCCCCCTCGTGCTCGTCCTCGGGCCACGGCGACCGCCACCGGGTGCCCCCACGCACGACCAGCAGCCCGACACCGACCGGGCCACCCCATTTGCGGGCACTTGCCGTCAGCAGGTCCCAGCCACCGGGGATGTCGGTGCGGCCGAGGGACTGCGCCGCGTCGACGTGCAGCGGGATGCCACGGTCGCGACAGGCCGCGGCCACCTCATCGACCGGCTGCACGGTGCCGACCTCGTGGTTCGCCGACTGGAGCGACGCGACGGCCGTGTCCGGGCGGAGCTGGCCGGCGTAGGCCGCCGGGTCGACCCGGCCGGACCGGTCCACGGCGACGGTGGTGCACTCGCCGCCGTCGTCGACGTG
>JAVEEH010000141.1 GCA_030840545.1 Frankiaceae bacterium
GTCCTGCCAGCCCGGCAACCGTCGCCAGTCGGGCTCGACGAGCTCGCGGTGGCGGTAGACGTAGGGCTGGTCCATCGCAACCTCCAGAGGACAGGATGCGGGATGCACTCTTGTCTTGCCCGTAGGATACGGAGAACATACGGCTAGAACAACGAAGCGACGGAGAATCTCCCGTTCTTATCCGGCCGTACCGTCCGATTTCGCCGAAGGGGGTCATGGCATGCGTCGCGTTGCCGGGTCGCCCATCGGCCTGCACCGGGTGGTCGATCCGGCCGGCTCGCTGCCCCAGGCGGCCTGGCGCCTGGACCCGAGCCCTGAGCTGTGGCCGGACGAGGTGCGCATCCGGGTCGAGCGGCTCAACCTCGACGCCGCCTCGTTCCGGCAGCTGTCGGACAAGCACGGCGGCGACCCCGCGGCCGCGCGCGCCGAGGTCCTGGAGATCGTCCGCACCCGCGGCAAGATGCACAACCCGGTGACCGGCTCCGGCGGCATGCTCGTCGGCGTCGTGGACGAGGTCGGCCCGGAGTCCCCGCTCGGCCTCGCCGTTGGCCAGCGGGTGGCGACGCTGGTGTCGCTGACGCTGACGCCACTCGCCATCACCGACGGGCTCGGCTCGTGGGACGGCGCGGGGGAGCAGGTCCCGGCTGCCGGTCACGCGATCCTGTTCGGCCGGTCGATCGCCGCGCCGATCCCGGCGGACCTCCCGATGCCGCTCGCGCTTGCCGTGCTCGACGTCTGCGGTGCGCCCGCGCTCACGGCTCGAGTGGTGAGCCGTTACCCGTCGCCGCGCGTGCTGGTGATCGGAGCCGGTGGCAAGAGCGGCTCGCTGGCGATGGCAGCGGCCCGCCGGGCCGGTGCGTCCGCTGTCGTCGGGGCCGTGCCCACCCAGGAGGAGGCAGCGGCCGTGTATGCCAGTGGCCTGGCCGATGAGGTCGTCGTCGCGGACGCCCGCGATGCGGTTGCGATCGCCGCGGCGGTGGGCCGACCGGCGGACGTGAGCGTGGTCTGCGTCGACGTGGCCGGAGCCGAGGGGGGCGCGATCTTGTCGACCGCGCCGAGCGGCACGGTCGTGTTCTTCTCGATGGCGACGTCGTTCTCGGCTGCCGCCCTGGGCGCGGAGGGCCTGGCCGCCGACCTCACCATGGTCATCGGCAACGGATTCGTCCCCGGTCACGCGGCCCAGGCGCTCGATCTGCTCCGCACCGAACCGGGCGTGCAGGCCTTGTTCAGCCGACGCCTACAAGACCTCGACCTCGACTCGAGGGTTAGTTCATGACTGCCAGAGCGCCGCTGTTGCATCTCGATCAGCGCACGGTGCGCAAGGCGCGCAAGCTGGCCGAGCGGGCTGCTGCCCCAGTGGTCGAGCTCGCCCGCACCCACACCACCACGTCGGTCGAGCGGGCCGTCCTGCGGCTGGCCGGCCTCACCGGCGCCGACGCCGAGGGCATCCCGTGGGTCAACCGGCTCGTCGACGCGGTGGCCGCGGACGTGGGTCTCGAGCACGGGGTCGCCCTGCCGGTGTTCGACGCCCTGGCGAGCGGTGAGCACGCCGATCTCGCGACGCTGGCGCAGAAGGCCGCCGCCGGCGGTGCGCAGTTCCGGCTCCCTGCCGGTGTCGGCCACCAGCGGGCCCGCCGGCTCGCCCAGCGTGCGGTCGGAGCGGGCATCGGCCGGATCGACCGTGCGCGCAAGGACCGTGACGTCATGCTCCGCCGCCTCGGTGACCCGCCCAAGCCGTGGATCTACCTCATCGTCGCCACCGGCGACATCTACGAGGACATCCCGCAGGCGCAGGCCGCGGCCAGGGCGGGCGCCGACATCATCGCCGTGATCCGGTCCACCGGGCAGTCCCTGCTCGACTACGTGCCGGAGGGCGCCACCCGCGAGGGGTTCGCCGGCACCTACGCGACCCAGGAGAACTTCCGGCTGATGCGGGCGGCGCTCGACGAGGTCTCCCGCGAGCTCGGCCGCTATGTCCGGCTGACCAACGACGCCTCGGGGCTGTGCATGCCCGAGATCGCCACGCTCGCCGGGCTCGAGCGGCTCGACATGATGCTCAACGACTGCATGTACGGAATCATCTTCCGCGACATCAACCCCCGGCGTACCTTCATCGATCAAAGGTTTAGTCGACAAATCCACGCGCGCGCCGGCATCGTCATCAACACCGGCGAGGACAACTACCTCACCACCGCCGACGCCGTGGATGCCGCCCACACGGTCGTGGTGAGCCAGCTGCTCAACGAGCGCTTCGGGCTCGAGGCGGGGCTGCAGGACTGGCAGCTGGGTCTGGGGCACGCCTTCGAGATCAACCCGGCGCTGCCCGAGCAGTTCCGCCTGGAGCTCGCCCAGGCGCAGCTGGTCCGCGAGCTGTTCCCCCATGCCCCGCTGAAGTACATGCCGCCGACCAAACACATGACGGGCAACGTCTTCTTCGGCTATCTGCTCGATGCGTTCTTCAACCTCGCGGGCGTGCTCACCAACCAGGAGATCATCCTGGTCGGGATGATGACGGAGGGCATCGTCACGCCGTTCCTGTCCGACCGCGACCTGGCGCTGGAGAACGTTCGCTATGTGCGCGACGCCTGCGCCGGTCTGGCCGAGGACTTCGTCCCGGCGCGGGGTGGGTTCATCGCCCAGCGGGCCGCGCAGGTCCTGGCCGAGTCCGTCGAGCTGCTCGAGCGGATTGCCGACGAGGGCCTGTTCACCGCGATCGCCGACGGCACGTTCGGGATCACCAAACGGCCTGCCGATGGCGGCCGCGGCCTCGACGGAGTGGTCGTGCGGGCCGACGGCTACTACAACCCGGCCGGCGCGCTGCTGGAGCAGGCCGGCCCGGTCGGGCGGCCGGCGTGACCGAGGACGCTCCCCGCCACGTGCGGCCCTACGGCGACACCACCGGCGACGGCATGATCCAGCTGTCGTTCACCCTGCCGGTCGCCCCAGGACCACACGCCGAGGCGGCCGCGGCCGCGTTCGCCGCCAAGATGGGGCTCGACCCGGCGATGGTCGTGCACGCCAAGGGCGTCGGTGAGCGGTTCACGTTCTTCGTCGTCTACGGCCGCTCGCCGGTGATCCTGGACCTCGACGAGGTGAAGGTGGTCGAACGGGAATTCCCCTTGCTGACCGCCAAAGAGATCAACCTCAAGATCAGGTCCAGACTCAAGCGGCGGATGGTGGTGGTCGGGGCGACCGTCGGCACCGATGCGCACACCGTCGGGCTCGACGCGATCCTCAACGTCAAGGGCTTCGCGGGGGAGAAGGGGCTCGAGTCCTATCGCGAGCTGCGGGTGGTCAACCTCGGTGCGCAGGTCGACGCGCGGGACCTGGTCGAGCGGGCGGTCAGCGAACGAGCCGACGCGCTTCTGGTGAGCCAGGTCGTGACCCAGCGCGACGCCCACCTCCAGCATGTGCGGGAGGTGGCCGACGCGTTGACGACGGGTTGGCCGGCGCGGCAGCGCCGGCCGAAGCTCCTGGTCGGCGGCCCACGCTTCGACCCGGCGTCCGCAGCGGCGTTGGGCGCGGACCGCGTGTTCGCCAAGGGCACCACGCCGCGCGAGGTCGCGTCCTACCTCGTGCACGAGCTGCCGGCCGGTGGGCCGGCCAGGAGGTCGAGGTGAGCCCCGAGGTCGGCACCCGGGTGGTGCACCGCCGCTACGTGCCGCACGGCCACGCACACTACGGCGGAAGCCTGGTCGACGGCGCCTACGTGCTCGGCCTGTTCGGCGACGCCGCGACCGAGCTGTGCATCCGCACCGACGGCGACGAGGGCTTGTTCGCGGCCTACACCGGGGTCGAGTTCCGAGCGCCGGTCCGCGCCGGCGACGTGCTCGAGGTGACAGCCACGGTCGAGCGCGTCGGACGCCGCAGCCGCGGGGTCGAGTTCGTCGCGACCGTGGTCTGTCGAGCCGACCCGGAACGGGGCGAGTCGGCCGCCCAGGTGCTCGACCCGCCGCTCGTGGCTGTCGTCGCGCAGGGCACCGTCGTCGTACCCGAACCCTCCTGACCGGCGTGCCAAAAGTCCGACTCGGGGGCGTTCGGCCGATGGCGGGCTAGTTCTTTCGGAGGATTCCGAGAATCGGACAAGATCACTGATCAGGCCGATGACCTGCACCTTTGCGTAACGTCGCAGGTCAGGCGGGTGTTGACAGACACCTAGCGGTAGCCGCTACGTTGCCCGACGTCCACCGCAGGGACGCACGGCGTACGAGGGCGCCACACCGTTCATCGACTGGCCGGGATCGGCGGAGCGAGCACCCGTTCCGCCGGGCGGGTGCCAGGTCCAGCCAGTGAACGGTTCGATGGCGCCGGCTCGTAGGTCGGCGGGGTGAGACCACCTGGGAGGGGCCCGGGCGCCCAGTAGACAACGGCACGTCGACGGCAGCCGGCCGTTTCCGAGTCGGTCCGAAGGGCACCCGGGCCCACGTCCAGGCCAGCTGTGACGTCGACCCCACCCCACCCACGCGTTGTAGCGTCGTGTGTCCGTTGCGAGGCACGCGTTCGGGGGTGACCGTTCGATGGCCGCCCGCCATGCCGAGGCGCGCCGCTCCTGGTCGCACGCCGGCTGGCGAGCCCCGGCCGCCACCGCAGCCGGGCTGCTCGTCTGGACGTCGTTCCCGCCGCTGAACTGGTGGCCCGCTGCCATCGCCGGGGTGGCGTTGTTCGCCCTGGCCACTCGCTCCGGGCGCTACCGCGGGGCTGCGCTGTCCGGGTGGCTGTTCGGGCTCGGCCTGTTCGTCCCGATGCTGTCGTTCCTGCGCGGCCTGGGTCTCGACGCCTGGCTGGTGCTCGCGGTAGGCGAGTCGGGGTGGTTCCTGCTGCTCGGTCTCGCCGGCCGCTGGCTCGGCCGGCTCCGTTCGACCTGGCCGGTCGCGATCGCGTTGCTGTGGGTGGCGCAGGAGTGGGCCCGGGACCGGGTGCCGTTCGGCGGCTTCCCGTGGGGGCGGTTGGCGTTCGGCCAGGCGCACGGGCCGCTGCTGCCGCTCGCGGCGCTCGGCGGCGCCGTACTGGTGACGTTCGTGACGGCGCTGCTCGGCGGGTTGCTCGGCTGGGTTCTGCTCGCCCGGCGGCGGGCCTGGGCGGTGCTGGTGGCCGGGGGAGTGGCGGCTGCTGCCTGCGCCGGCGCGGCGGTCGTCTCCTTGCCGGTGGTCGGTACGACGACCGGCGGACCCGCTCATGCCGTCGTCGCGATCATCCAGGGCAACGTGCCGCGACTCGGGCTGGGGGAGTTCGCCCAACGCCGGGCGGTCACCGCCGATCATGTGGCGCAGACCCAGGCCCTGGCCGCCGACGTGGCCGCCGGGCGGGTGCCGCGACCGGAGCTCGTCATCTGGCCAGAGAACGCGTCGGACGACGACCCGTTCCACGACGCCGTGGCCCGGGCGATGATCGAGACGGCGGTGCGCGCCGTCGGCGTGCCTGTCCTCGTCGGCGCGGTGCTCGACGGCCCCGGCGACCACGTGCGCAACGCCGCGATCGTCTGGTCGCCCGCGACAGGTCCCGGCCAGATCTACGTGAAGCGGCACCTCGTGCCGTTCGGCGAGTATCTGCCGGGGCGCGCGGTGCTCACGAAGCTGATCGGTCGCTTCGCGTTGATCCCGCATGACTTCGCCGCCGGAAAGCAACCAGGTCTTCTTCAGGTTGGACCTGCCAGGCTGGCGGACGTGATCTGTTTCGAGGTCGCCGACGACGCTGTCGTGCGCGATGCGGTGCTCGGTGGAGGACGCCTGATCAGCGTGCAGACGAACAACGCCACGTATGAACACGTCGGCGACGACGGGCACGGTGGCGAAACCGCGCAGCAGCTGGAGATGTCGCGGTTGCGCGCCGTCGAGCATGGCCGGGCGGTGCTGGTCGCGGCGACCAGCGGAGTGAGCGCGGTGATCGCTCCGGACGGGCGGGTGCTGTCCAGAACTGGTGTGTTCGTGCCGGCCCGCGTCGTGGCCGACGTGCCGCTGCGTGACCCCCGCACTGTTGCGGATCGTCTCGGGGCGTGGCCGGAGCGAGGGCTCGCCCTGGCCGCCTTGCTGCTGCTGGTGGGACAGGCGGCCCGCAACCGTCGTCGCCCGGGCGCCGACTCTGCCCCCGAGCCCGCGTTGCAGCTGGCGGAGGCACGGTGACGGTTCACGCGGAGGTGGGACGACTGCTGGTGGTCATCCCGACGTACGACGAGCGGGAGAGCCTGCCCGGCATCATCGAGCGACTGCATGCCGCGGTGCCGAGGGCTGAAGTCCTCGTCGTGGACGACAACAGCCCGGACGGCACTGGTCGACTGGCAGACACCCTGGCCGCCGCTGACGGCCGCGTCCACGTGCTCCACCGCCCCACCAAGGAGGGTTTGGGCGCCGCCTACCTGGCCGGGTTCGCCTGGGGGCTGGCGCGCGGCTACGACGCGTTCGTCGAGATGGACGCGGACGGCTCGCACGCCCCGGAACAGCTACCGCTCCTGGTCGATGCGCTGGGCGGGGCCGACCTCGTGCTCGGCTCGCGCTGGGTGCCCGGGGGATCGGTGGTCGACTGGCCGCGGAGCCGGGAGCTCCTCTCGCGCGGCGGCAACGCCTATGCCCGGTTGCTCCTCGGCGTACCGGTCCGGGACGCGACCGGCGGCTTCCGCATCTACCGGCGGCGGGTGCTCGAAGGCATCGACCTGGCGACGGTCGCCTCGGCGGGCTACTGCTTCCAGGTCGACCTGCTGTGGCGGGCCTGGCAAGCAGGGTTTCAGGTGGTCGAAGTGCCCATCCGCTTCGTGGAACGGGTCAGTGGGGTCAGCAAGATGAACCGCGCCATCGTGGCCGAAGCGCTTTTCAAGGTTACGGTCTGGGGGCTGTCCCAGCGGCGCGGACGCGGACGGCGAACGCTGGCGCGGTCTGGCAACACACCCTCGACATCAGGTCGAGGCTGACCACGCTCAAGCAGACTTACGGTGCTGCTTGCTGTGGAGCTCCGCCATCCGCTCGGCCAGCACCTCTTCGAGATCGTCCAGCGACCGGCGCTCGAGCAGCATGTCCCAATGCGTCCGCACGTGCTTGGCCTGCTTGGCCTCGAAACCCACCCCGTCACGCAGCAAGGCGACGCCGCCACAGACCTTGCACTCCCAGGTGGCCGGCAGCTCGGCGTCCGTCGCCATGGGAACACTGACCTCATGACCACGGGGGCAGTCGTAGAAGACGTCTTGGCGTGGGGCCAGGTCGGTGTTGCGGTCGATCTCGTAACTCGTCGCACCGAGGCGGCTGCCCCGCAGGACTCGCTCACCCATGGTTGCCTCCAGGCATTGCTTGCTTCCTTTGGTGCGAACGCCCCGGCCGCACCCGGCATTCCTTACCCAGTACGACGCTGGAGCATGGCTCAGGGTTCACTGGGCACGCTCCAGCGTAAGCGCCGATAATCGACACTATGTCAACTTACGGATTCGGCCCGAGGGTGATCCCCACCCCCAAGACCGCTCCTGAGAGCGCCGGAGAGCGGGTCCGCGTCTCGCCGCGCGGTCCTGCTGGCAGGCTGAACCGGTGACCGCGCGCCCGCTGGCCGTCATCGACCTCGACGGTGTCGTTGCAGACGTTCGTCACCGGCTGCATCACATCGAGGGCGGCGACCGGGACTGGGCGTCGTTCTTCGCCGGCATCCCCGACGACCCGTTGCTCGCGGAAGGCGCCGCGGTCGCCGAACGACTGGCCGCCGACCATGACGTCCTCTATCTCACCGGTCGGCCCGAGCGAAGCAGGGCCGACACCGAGCAGTGGTTGGCCCGCCACGGACTCCCCCGTGGCGAGCTCGTGATGCGCCGAGACCGCGACCGGCGCCCGGCCCGGGTCACGAAGATCGCCCTCCTCGATCGCTTCGTCGCCGCCGGACGAGTCGTCGGCGTCGTCGTCGACGACGACCCCAAGGTCTGCGCGGCGATGCGCAACCGCGGTTGGCCCGTGCTCGTCGCGGACTGGATGGCGCGTTCGGACACGCTCGATCAGGCGCAGGAGGACCTGGGCGCGACGTGATCGGACTAGTCAGGACTGATCGGGTAAAGCAGACAATTGCGCACCATCGAGTCATCCGGATCCACAGGTTGCTGACAGCGATGGGTGATGCACAAATCGCTACGCCGCGCTATTCGGTTCGGGGGGTTGTGTGCCGACACTTGAGTTGCCGGCGCCTACCGACGCCGACATCGCACCTCGTAACAGGAGGCACACCGATGTGCCGGCACCGACCCACTTGTCCAGCTGCTGACGTCGACGGCCGCGACGCGGCTCGCGTCATCTCCAGTCACCCCGAGCAGGGCTGGAGCCTGCTGTGCAACGGAGTCGTGAGCTTCGACGACACCGGCGAGCTGCTGCCCGACGGCCGCATCATCGCGCCCCGCAAGCCGCACCCTTCTGAGCAGCGAAGCGCCACCCGCGTCGCCTGACCCGTCCGGCCGCCTACTGCTCGGCGTACGCCGACAGCGGGGGGCAGCTGCACATGAGATTGCGATCGCCGTAGCCCTGGTCGATGCGTCGCACCGGTGGCCAGTACTTGTTCGCCGTCGATGTCGCCGACGGGAACGCCGCGACCTCGCGGCCATAGGCGTGGTCCCACCCCTCCGACACCACCATCGCGGCCGTGTGCGGAGCGTTGCGCAGCGGGTTGTCCTCCCGGGTCCACTGCCCCGCAGCCACCCGCTCGATCTCGGCGCGGATCGCGACCATTGCGTCGCAGAAGCGATCGAGCTCAGCCAGGTCCTCGGACTCCGTCGGCTCGATCATGAGCGTCCCGGCGACCGGGAACGACATCGTCGGTGCGTGGAAGCCGTAGTCGATCAGGCGCTTGGCGATGTCCTCGACGGTGACGCCGGTCTCCTTGGTGATCGGGCGCACGTCGACGATGCACTCGTGGGCGACGAGCCCGCCCCGGCCGGTGTAGAGCACCGGGAAGTGCGGCGAGAGCTGCTTGGCGAGGTAGTTGGCGGACAGCACCGCCACCTCGGTGGCCTCGGTCAGGCCGTCCGGTCCCATGAGACGCACGTAGGCCCACGGGATCGCCAGGATGCCGGCCGATCCCCACGGTGCACCCGCGATCGGGCCCACCCCGGTGGTCGGCCCGGCCTCGGGAACGAGCGGGTGGTTGGGCAGGTAGGGCGCCAGATGCGCGCGCACGGCGACCGGGCCGACGCCGGGCCCGCCGCCACCGTGCGGGATGCAGAACGTCTTGTGGAGGTTGAGATGCGAGACGTCGGCACCGAACCGTCCGGGCCGGGCAAGGCCGAGCAGCGCGTTGAGGTTCGCGCCGTCGACGTAGACCTGGCCGCCGGCGTCGTGGACCGCCGCGCAGATCTCCGCGATGTCGCCTTCGAAGACGCCGTGCGTGGATGGGTAGGTGACCATCAGCGCGGCCACCTGGTCGGCGTGCTCGGCCAGGTTGGCCCGCAGGTCGTCGATCGACACGTTGCCGGCGTCGTCACACGCGACCACCACGACGCGCATCCCGGCCATCGCCGCACTCGCAGCGTTGGTGCCGTGCGCCGAGGAGGGGATGAGGCACAGGTCGCGGTGGCCCTGGCCGCTCTCGCGCAGATACTTGCGGATGGCCAACAGTCCGGCGAACTCGCCTTGTGACCCCGCGTTGGGCTGCAGGGACACGGCGTCGTAGCCGGTGAGCTCGGCGAGCCAGGTCTCGAGCTCGTGGATCACCCGCAGGTGCCCGGCCGCCTGGTCGAGCGGCGCGAACGGATGGATGCCGGCGATCTCCGGCCAGGTGATGGGCTCCATTTCCGCCGCGGCGTTGAGCTTCATCGTGCAGGAGCCCAACGGGATCTTCGTCCGGTCCAGAGCCAGGTCGCGGTCCGACAGCCGGCGCAGGTAGCGCATCATCGCCGTCTCCGACCGGTGGCTGGAGAAGACCGGATGGGTGAGGAACGGTGACTGCCGGGCCAGCCCCGACGGGATCGCGGTCGCCGCGTCCGGCAGCGGCGGGACGCCGAACGCGGCGCAGACCGCATCCACGTGCTCGTCGGTCGTGCGCTCGTCCGCTGTGATCCCGACCGTGTCAGAGTCGGTGCCGCGCAGGTTGATGCCACGTTCCAGCGCCGCGGCAACGACCGCCGCCGCCCGCCCCGGCACCACCGCCGTCACGGTGTCGAAGAAGGCGCTCGCCGGGACGTCGACGCCGCCCGCGCGCAGCGACGCGGCCAGCCGGGCCGCATGCCGGTGGGTCCGGCGCGCGATGGCAGCGAGCCCGTCCGCCCCGTGCCAGGCGGCGTACATTCCGGCGACGACCGCGAGCAGGACCTGGGCGGTGCAGATGTTGCTGGTGGCCTTCTCCCGGCGGATGTGCTGCTCCCGGGTCTGCAGCGCGAGTCGATAGGCCGGCGCGCCGTCGGCGTCGACGCTCACACCCACCAGGCGGCCCGGCAACGCGCGCTCGAAGCCGGCCCGGACGGCCATGAACCCGGCGTGCGGTCCGCCGAAACCCATCGGTACGCCGAACCGTTGGGCCGAGCCGACTGCGACGTCCGCTCCCCACTCCCCCGGCGGTCGCAGCAGCGTCAGCGCGAGGAGGTCGGTCGTCGCCGCAACGAGCGCGCCGCGTGCGTGTGCCTCAGTGGCCACTGCCGTCGGGTCCCACACGGCCCCGGACGACGCCGGGAAGCTGATCAGCACGCCGAACAGGTCGCCGTCCGGAAGTCCTTCTCGGAGGTCGGCCACCTCGAGCTGTAGCCCGATCGGCTCCGCTCGGGTTGCCATGACGGCGATGGTCTGTGGATGACAGTCAGCGTCCACAACAAAACGGCTACTTGTCGACTTGGAGAGTCGTCGACACAACGCCATGGCCTCCGCGGCCGCAGTGGGCTCGTCGAGCAGCGAGGCGTTGGCCACCGGAAGCCCGGTCAGGTCGGCAACCACCGTCTGGAAGTTGAGCAGTGCCTCCAGCCGGCCTTGGGAGATCTCCGGCTGGTAAGGCGTGTAGGCGGTGTACCAGCCGGGCGACTCGAGCACGCCGCGCCGGATCACCGGTGGGGTCACGGTGTCGTGGTAGCCGAGACCGATCATCGACGTCAGCACCCGGTTGTGCGCGGCCACCTCGCGTAGCGCCGCCAGGACCTGCTCCTCACTGAGCGCGGCCGGCAGGTCCAGCACGTGGTCGGAGCGGATGCCGGCGGGCACCGCCGCGTCGACGAGCTCGCGCCGGCTGCCAAAGCCGACGACGGCCAGCATCTTGGCCTGTTCGTCCGCGGACGGGCCGATGTGACGCTCGCTGAACGCAGCGGTCCGGTCGGCGGGTGCTGTCGGCACGGGAGCCTCCTGTCGCGGGGCGACCGCGCGGATGCGGTCGCCGGCTCGGCTCCCCCTCTGTCATGGGACCTGAGAGCTTCGTCGGCGCGGCTTGACGGCCGCGGACTTGCCCCGTCGGTGAGGCGGCGGCGCTTGCGCGCTCCGCCCGCTTTCCAGAGTGCCCTGCCCACGCGGTCCGTTGGCCTGAGAGGTTCCGGGGAGGTTGCTCCTTCGGCGCCCCGGACTGGCCGTCCGGGAACTCTCCCGCGTGGGGTGATGAGGCACATCGACGGTAGCAGTGGGCGCTGCGGTCGACCTTGCGCGGCTCGCCGGGGACGTGCAGAGCCGGCGCGCCGTTCAGGCGCGCGGTTCAGGCAGTGGTGCGCCGGGTCCGGCGCGCGGCGAGCTCATCGGCGCTGGCTGCTGCGCGCGGCTGAGCCTCGGCACGCTCGGCCGGCAGCTCCGCGAGGGAACCCTCGACCTCTCGCACGACCCGGCCCACCGCGATCCCGAAGACTCCCTGGCCGCCCTGGACCAGGTCGATGACCTCGTCGGGCGAGGTGCAGGCGTAGACGGTCGTTCCGTCGCTCATCAGCGTGATCTGCGTGAGGTCGGCCACGCCGCGCTCGCGAAGGTGGTTGACGGCGGTCCGGATGTTCTGCAGCGAGACGCCGGTGTCGAGGAGCCGCTTGACGACCTTGAGCATGAGGATGTCGCGGAACGAGTAGAGCCGCTGGGTGCCGGAGCCGTGCGCGGGCCGGACCGAGGGCTCGACGAGGCCGGTGCGGGCCCAGTAGTCGAGCTGGCGATAGGAGATGCCGGCGGCGGAGCAGGCGGTCGGGCCGCGGTAACCGACTCCGTCGGACATCGCGGCCTCCTGCAAGCCGAACAGCGCCGTCTGGTGCGCGGCCGGCTCTCGGGTGCCGTCGTCAGTTGCCACCGGAACCTCCGCGTTGGACACGCCCGCAACCGGGTGAAGTGGGCGACCGGATCAGCGGGGAACTGACACCGGTGCAATTTCGATTGCGACGTTAGGCCGGGGCCCACCCAACGTCAACGTTCCACGTCGGCATGTCCTAACCCTCGACCTATGGTTGAGGTCGACGTCGAGACGCGGATGAGCCTCCGCGGCGCGCTTGGCTCAGGACTCGGTTTCGAAGTCCTCGGGCGAGACCTGGTCCAGGAACTCGCGGAACTTCTCCACCTCGTTCTCCTGCTCGTCGGGGATGGCGACCCCGCCCTCGGCGAGCACGGACTCCTCGGCGTAGATCGTCGTGCCTGCGCGGATCGCCAACGCGATCGCATCCGACGGCCGGGCCGAGACGGTGACGCCGCTCGCGAACTGCAGGTCGGCGTAGTAGACCCCCTCGCGCAGATCGGTGATCGTCACCGAGGTCAGGTCGGCGCTGAGCGCCTCGAGCACGTCCTTCAACAGATCGTGCGTCAGTGGCCGGGCCGGCACGACACCCTGCTGGGCGAAGGCGATGGCGGTCGCCTCGACCGCGCCGATCCAGATCGGCAGATAGCGCTCGCCGGTCGTCTCCTTGAGCAGCACGATCGGCTGGTTGGAGGGCAGTTCGACCCTGACCCCCACCACGGTGAGCTCGTTCACGGGCTCTCTGCTTTCCGGAGCGCCTTCGGATCTCGGGAACTCGGGCTCGGCTATGGGCACCAAACTACACCGCCGCACGGCCCCGACCGGGGAACGGAACTCAGCCCCCGAGGAGTGGCCGGAGTCCTGACTTCACCAGCATCGCGTGGAGCTTGACCGACAAGGCTCCGAGCTCACGGGCGGTCTCCTCGGCGCGGCCGCGGGCCTCCGGATTGCGCTGGCGCACCTGCGGTGCCACCACCTGCTCGACGAGGCCGACCTCACGGTCGGCGGCGGCGCGGAAGGCACGCAGGTGTCGCGGCTCCAAGCCGAACCGGCTCATCTCCGCGACGGTCTTGGCGATCACGAGCGCGTCGCCGTCGTAGAAGCCGCCAGGTCGCGGGGCCAGCAGACCGAACTGCTCGAGCAGTGCGAGCTGGTCGGACTCGACGCCGGCTGCGTCGACGAGCTCGTCGCGCGACAGCCGCAGCTCCGTCGACTCGCGGGCGAACGAGTCGGGGCCGGGGAGGCCTTCAGCGACTGCGAGCGCGCGCGGCACCTGCGGGCCCCCTCCCGCTGTCCGCGGCGGCTCCAGTCCCCGGTCGATGGCTTCGAGATGGCCCTTGATGACCCGCAGCGGAAGGTAGTTGTCGCGTTGCGCCGACAACACGTAACGCAGCCGCGCGACGTCGTCGCGGGAGAACTTGCGGTAGCCGGACGCGGTCCGCTCGGGCTCGACCAGCCCTTCGGACTCGAGGAACCGGATCTTCGAGATCGTCACGTCGGGGAAGTCCGCGCGCAGGCTGGCCAGCACCTCCCCGATGCTCATGAAGGAACGGGCCGGTGCCGCAGTCATCGGTGGGCCTCCGGGGTGCTGGTGAAGTAGACGAGGCGGAACTTGCCGATCTGGACCTCGTCGCCACCCGCGAGCGGCGACTCCTCGATTCGTTCCCGATTGAGGTAGGTGCCGTTCAGGCTGCCGACGTCACGAACGACGAAGGTGGCATCGCTGCGCTGGAACTCGGCATGCCGACGGGACACGGTGACGTCATCGAGGAAGATGTCGCTTTCCGGATGCCGGCCGACCGTGGTCACGTCCTTGTCGAGCAGGAACCGGCTGCCCGCATTCGGTCCACGCTTGACGACGAGCAGCGCGCTTCCGGCGGGAAGCGAGTCGATGCCGACGTCGGCGAGTTCGTCGCCGTGCTCCTCCGACGTCTCCAGGCCGGCCATCGAGATGGTGGTCGTCTGCTCGGCGACGGGGATGGTGGGCGCAGCGGGCACCGTCAACGGGGCGCCGCAACGAGCGCAGAACTTGCTGTCGTCGGGGTTCTGCTGACCGCACTGGGTGCAGAACACGCTCGCCATTGCCTGGGCCCTTTCCGAGCTCGGGGCCGGGGGCCCACCGTCAACCAGAGGTTCAGGGAGACTCGCAACCTAGACGGCGACGCGGGAAGGGGTCAACCGGATCGGCCACATGCCTCGAGATCCTCAAAGTCTGCTGGTGAGGTCGAGGCGCTGAGGATCTCACTCGTCCATCGAGTCAGGCCTGCGCGGTCAGCTGCCCGTAGGCGTCGGCATCCAGCAGATCAGCCGTCGCAGCGGCGCCGGCCGCACTGATCTCGATGAGCCAGCCTTCGCCGTATGGGTCCTGGTTGACGAGGTCGGGGCGCGAGTCCAACGTCTCGTTGCGCGCGAGCACCTCGCCACTGAGCGGGGCGTAGATCTCCGACACGCTTTTGGTCGACTCGACCTCCCCGCAGGCCTGGCCGGCCGTCACCGCGGTGCCGACCTCGGGCAGCTGGACGAACACGACGTCGCCCAGCGCGTCCTGGGCGTAGTGCGTGATGCCGACCCGCGCCCGGTCGCCGTCGAGCTGCACCCACTCGTGCTCGGCGGTGTATTTCAAGTTCTCCGGAATCACCGGTCCGTCCCCTCTGTCAGCCATGAGCCGGGTGAGCGTAACGAGGCGTCCGCAGCGGCCGCAAGGCGGTCACCGTCACGCGCGGCGAGGAGACCACCGACGGCGTGGCCCCCGGTCGGCGTTCGATGGTGTCGAGGACGCCCCCGGGAATGCCGAGTGCACCGGTGAGGGTCCGGGCGTCGCCGATGACCGCCAGCCGGTAAGGCGAGGACACCGCAGTGCCGTCGACCGCGACTCCCCCGCCGGGACGGTCCAGCACCGATGTCGAGGCGACCACCCGTACGCCGGAGAGCTGGATGGCCTCGGCTCCCGCGTCCCGCAGCTCCTCGATGGCGTCGACGAGCACGTCCGCCCCGACGCGGGAACGCGGGTCGGTGATCGTCAGGACGATGCCGGGGCCCCGTGCCGCCAACGTGCCGGTGAGGATGCCGAGCGTGCGGGCCCTGGCCCGCGCCTCCCGCAGGGCTGCGGCGTCCTGCCCCGAACCCGCGTTCAACCGTTGCTCGCTCCCCTGGAGGTCTGCGATGTCGGCACGCAGCCGGTCGGCCCGGTTCTGCAGGTCGGACAGGATGCCGAGCAGGTCGGCCGGCCGGGCGGCCGCCAGTCCCCCGGTGGAGGAGGTCGCATGCACCTGCGTCACCAGGCCGAAGCCGAGCAGCCCGCACAGCACGGCGACGGCGACCTGACCACGGCCCGGCCGAGCCGTGGCTGCTGCCCGCAGGCGGGGCCAGACCGACTCGTGGTCGTCGGGCCGGCTCATGCGCGGAAGAAGTGTCGGCGGATCGCCGCGGCGTTGGCGAAGATGCGGATGCCGAGGACCACCACGATCGCGGTGGAGAGCTCCCCGCCCACCCCGAGCTTGTCGCCGACGAAGACGATCAGCCCGGCGACGAGCACGTTGCCGACGAACGAGACGACGAACACCTTGTCATCGAAGATCCGGTCGAGCCAGGCCCGGATGCCACCGAACAGTGCATCGAGCGCCGCGACGACCGCGATGGGCAGATAGGGCTGCAGGTCCAGCGGCACAGTCGGCTGCAGCACCAGCCCCAGCGTGACCCCGAGCGCCACGGCGAAAGCGACGATCACGGCCCGCCTCCCGCGCGATGCGCCGGGACCGGCTCGGCGTAGCGGAGGGTGAGCCCGGGCGCCGGCGCGAGGTGCAGTGACGAGCTGCGGGAGTAGCGGAACCGCAGGCCGTAGAGCTGGGCGTAGGTGCGCATGCGGGCCGCCGCCCGGCTGGTGGCGAAGGACGTCTCGAGCTGCACCGGGTCGCCGAGGGCCTGGAGCACGTAGGGCGGGCTGATCGGCTGGAAGTTGACCAGGATCGCCGATCCCGCCTGTCGGATGGCGCTCTGCCCGGTCAGACGCTGGTCCCCGATCGCCACGGCCTCGGCGCCGGTGGCCCACAGGGCGTTCACGATCGTCTGCAGGTCCCGGTCGAGGATCCGGTTGTCGGCGCCGTGACCAGCGGGTGAGTCGTCGAGCGTGACGCGCAGACCCGGTCCGACCGCCGCCACCGTGCCGGCCACGAGCTCCTCGGTCGCCAGGCGGCGCTGCAACGCCAGGCCGGCCGAGCTCGAGGCAAGAGCCTGGTCGCGGAGCGCGGTGGTGCTCTCGCGCAGGAGTCCCAACCGGCGTTGCAGGCCAGCGACCGCACTCGACTGGTTCTTGACCTGGTCGAGCAGGGTCTGGCGGGTCTTGGAAGCGGCCGGGGCGTGCCGGTGGGCCTGTACGCCGGCGACGACGATCAACAGCGTCGCCGCGAGCACGCCGCCCATGGCCAGCCAGGGCCCGCGGCGCCGCGGGCCCGCAGGCGCAGGCTGCCCCGTCCCGCCGGTTGCGGGGCCGGCCGCCACCGGCCGGCCCCGGCGGGCGGCAGCCTCGGCGTACCCCGGATCCAGGGATTGCGTCGCTATGTCGACAAGCAGAGACATCGACTCGTCTCGCCGACGCGGTTG
>JAVEEH010000150.1 GCA_030840545.1 Frankiaceae bacterium
GGGAGATGTGCTCGCGCTCGGGCAGCGTCTCGAGGTTCATGAGCCCGGCGTGCAGCCAGTCGCCGTAGGGGTTCTCCTCGGCGAGCTCGGCCTTCAGCTCCTCGTCGTCGACGATCCGACCCGCGGCGGTGTCGACCAGGAACATGCGCCCGGGCTGGAGCCGGCCCTTGCGCACCACCCGGGCCGGGTCGATGTCGAGCACGCCGACCTCGGAGGCCAGCACCACCCGGTCGTCGTCGGTCACCCAGTAACGCGCTGGGCGCAGTCCGTTGCGGTCGAGCACAGCACCGACGACCGTGCCGTCGGTGAACGAGACGCAGGCCGGCCCGTCCCAGGGCTCCATGAGGCACGAGTGGAAGCGATAGAAGGCACGCCTCGCCTCGTCCATCTCGGCGTGGTTCTCCCACGCCTCGGGAATCATCATGAGGACCGCGTGCGCGAGCGACCGGCCGCCCAGGTGGAGAAGCTCGAGCACCTCGTCGAACGAAGCCGAGTCGCTCGCGTCGGGGGTCACGATCGGGAACAGCCGGGCCAGGTCGCCGGGGATGACGTCACTGGCCAGCAGCGCCTCGCGGGCTCGCATCCAGTTGCGGTTGCCCTTGACGGTGTTGATCTCGCCGTTGTGCGCGATGTAGCGGTAAGGATGGGCCAGCGGCCACGACGGGAACGTGTTGGTGGAGAACCGCGAGTGCACCAGCGCGATGGCCGACTCGACCCGCTCGTCGCGGAGATCGGGGAAGAACTCGGGCAGCTGGTCGGTGGTCAGCATCCCCTTGTAGACGAGCGTCCGGCACGACAACGACGAGAGGTAGACGCCGACCTCGCGTTCGATCCGCTTACGCAGGCAGAAGGCGCGGCGCTCGAGCCCGAGCGCGACCTCACCGCGGGTGCCGGCGAGGAACAGCTGGCGGAAGCGCGGCATGACCGACAGAGCCGTGCCGCCCAGCCCCGAAGACTCGACCGGAACATCGCGCCAGCCGATGACCCGCAAGTCCTCTTCCGCGGCGAGGCGCTCGACCGCGTCGATGACCTTGCGGTGCAGCTCGTCGTCGGTCGGCAGGAACGCGAGGCCGACCGCGTAGGCCCCGGCCACGGGCAGCTCGAAACCGGAGACGGCGCGGAGGAAGCCGTCGGGGATCTGCAGGAGGATGCCGGCCCCGTCGCCGGTGTTGACCTCGGAGCCCTGCGCGCCGCGGTGGTCGAGGTTGTGCAGGGCGGTGAGCGCGTCACGGACGATGGCGTTGGATCGACGGCCGTGCATGTCCGCGACGAACGCGACGCCGCATGCGTCGTGCTCGTGCCGGCCGTCGTACAAGCCTTGTGGCTGATGCGGCCGGAGGCCGGGCGGGTCGGGCCGTGCGGACATGACCTGTGTGATCCCGTCGTCTCGGTGAGCGTGTGTGCAGCGGGACGACGTCGGCCCTCGTGCTGAGGGAAGGTTACACGAACGTCAGGACAAGCCGACCCCGAAAGCGCTCCCCACGCCGTAGGTGATCCCCGCCGCCGCGGCGCCCAACCCGAGCTGGCGCACGGCCCCCCACCAGGCGGGCCGCTCGGTGAAACGGGCCACGCTCGCACCGAGCGCGGTCAGCGCGACGGCGGCCAGCACGAGCGAGATCCAAAGGTGCTGGGCACCGAGCACGTAGGGCAGCAGCGGAATGAACGCGCCGAGCGCGAAGGACAGCAGTGAGGAGATCCCGGCGACGTACGGCGACGGGAGATCGTCCGGGTCGACGCCGAGTTCCTCGCGGACATGGATGCGCCACAACGACTCGGGGTCGCGGGAGAGCTCCTTGGCGACCTGCTTGGCGAGGTCGTTCGACAGGCCGCGACTGGCGAACAGCGCGGCCAGCTCGGCCTGCTCGGCGGCCGGCCGGTGCACCAGCTCGCGACGTTCCTTCTCGATCTCCGCGCGGACGAGCTCGGTCTGAGAGTTGACCGACGTCCACTCCCCCACCGACATCGAGAACGCGCCGGCCAGTAGCCCGGCGATCCCGGTGAGCACGACGACGTGGACATGCGTGCCGGCAGCTGCGGCGACACCGGAGATCAGCGCGACGTTGGAGACCAGACCGTCCATCGCACCGAAAACGGCCGGGCGCAACCAGCCGCCGATGACGTCCCGGTGACTGTGATGGACCTCGGCCCCGCGCCCTGCGACTGCCGTCCCGGTCATGCCGTCAGGGTACGTCCTTCACCTGGCTCGTCCGAGGCGTCGAGCACCGGCGACGCAGCTGGTCCCGCGTCGTCGTCAGGGAGATCGGGCGGATCGGGCGCGGCCGGCTCAGGCGCGTGGCGGCGCAGCACCAAGAAGGCGACGGCCGCGGCGAAAACGACGACGCTGACCCAGTCGTTGAGCCGCAGCCCCAGGAACTTGTGCGCCGGGTCGACCCGCAGCGTCTCGATCCAGAACCGGCCGGCGGTGTAGAGCGCGGCATAGAGCGCGAACGCCCGGCCGCGGGTGAGCCGCCATCGACGGTCGGCCCAGATCACCACGAGCGCGACACCGATGTCCCACAGCGACTCGTAGAGGAACGTCGGTTGATAGGTGAGCGCGTGCGTGCTGGTCGAACCGGTCGGTTGGTGAGCAGGGTCGATCTCCACGCCCCAGGGCAAGTTGGTCCGACGGCCGTAGAGCTCCTGGTTGAAGTAGTTGCCCCAGCGGCCGACCGCCTGGGCAAGAACGACTCCCGGAGCGAGCGCGTCGGCGAAGTCGGCGAACCGCACGCCGGATCGGCGGCAACCGATCCAGGCACCGAGCGCACCGCCGGCGATCGCACCCCAGATGCCGAGCCCCCCGTGCCAGATCTCGAACGCGGCGCGGGTGCCCTGGCCGTGCGCTCCCCAGTAGAGCTCCGGGTCGGTCGCGACGTGGTAGATCCGCGCGCCGATCAGCCCGAACGGCACCGCCCAGGTGGCGATGTCGGCGACGGCTCCGGGGCGCGCGCCGCGGGCGCGGAGGCGCCGCTCGCCGACGACGACCGCGACGACGATGCCGGCGATGATGCACAGCGCATAGGCGCGAAGCGGGAGCGGACCGATGTGGATGACACCGCGCGACGGGCTGGGGATCGAGGCCGGAAGCACGGTCCGAGGCTAGCCGTAAGGCTCAGCCGGCGGCCGGTCTCGCGGGCCGGCGAACGCCGGCGGCCAGCTCCTCGCTCAGGCCGGCCACCGCCTTCACCCCCGCCGACGGAGTGTCAGCGTCGAGCAGCAGCCGCACGAACGCGGAACCGACGATGACGCCGTCGGCATAGGCGGCGACCTCCGCGGCCTGCCCGCCGTCGGACACGCCGAGACCCACGCCGATGGGCAGTGCCGTCGCGGAACGCACCCGCTCGACGAGTGCCGGCGCCACCGATGACGTCTTCGTCCGGGCACCGGTGACGCCCATGGTCGACGCGGCGTAGACCCACCCCCGGCAGGCGTCGACCGTGCGCGCGATCCGCTGCTCGCTCGACGAGGGCGCGACGAGGAAGACGCGGTCGAGGTCGTGGCTCGCGGCCGCCGCCATCCACTCGCCGGCCTCCTCGGGGATGAGGTCGGGGGTGATCAGCCCGCGACCCCCCGCCGCCCTCAGGTCGCGAGCGAAGCGTTCCGGGCCGTAGCGCAGCACCGGGTTCCAATAGGTCATGACGACGACGGCGGCGCCGGCCGATGCCACGGCCTCAACCGTGCGCAGCACGTCGGCCGTGCGGGTGCCGCCCCGCAGTGCGATCTCGGCCGCCGCCTGGATCGTGGCGCCGTCGATCACAGGATCGCTGTAAGGCAGCCCGACCTCGACGACGTCGACTCCGGCATCGACCATCGCCACCAACGCCTCGATGCAGCCGTCGTACGACGGAAAGCCGGCCGGCAGGTATCCGACCAGCGCGGCCCGCCCCTCCGACCGGGCCTGGGCAAACGCCGCGCCGCTGCTCGCTGGTGCGGCCGGAGCCGTCATGCGGGTGGGTTCAGGTTCTCGCCGGGACCCTCGGCGTCGGCTTCGCCCAGCAGCCCGAACCAGCGACCCGCTGTCGCGACGTCCTTGTCGCCGCGACCGGACAGGTTGACCAGCAGGAGTGCGTCCGGGCCCAGCTCCTCGGCGACCTGACGGGCGCCGGCGAGCGCATGCGCGGTCTCGATCGCCGGGATGATGCCCTCGGTGCGGCAGAGCAGCTCGAAAGCGGCCATCGCGTCCGCGTCGGTCACGGCCCGATAGGTCGCCCGCCCGCTGTCGTGCAGCCAGGCGTGCTCAGGCCCGACGCCGGGGTAGTCGAGACCCGCGGAGATGGAATGCGACTCGAGGGTCTGCCCGTCCTCGTCCTGCAGCACGTAGGACCGCGCGCCGTGCAGCACGCCCGGCGTGCCGCCGGTGAGGGTCGCGGCGTGCCGGCCGGTGTCGATGCCCTCGCCCGCGGCCTCGAAGCCGAACAGCCGGACTGACTCGTCGGCGATGAAAGCATGGAAGATGCCCATCGCGTTGGAGCCGCCGCCGACGCAGGCGATGACCGCGTCGGGCAGGCGGTCGAGCAGACGGAGGCACTGATCCCGCGCCTCGGTGCCGATGACGGATGCGAAGTCGCGGACCATCACCGGGAAGGGATGCGGCCCGCCGACCGAGCCGATGACGTAGTGCGTGTCGTCGACGTTGGTGACCCAGTCGCGGAACGCCTCGTTCATCGCGTCCTTCAGCGTTCGCGATCCACTCGTCACCGGCACCACCGTCGCGCCGAGCAGCCGCATCCGCGCGACGTTGAGCGCCTGGCGGTGCGTGTCGACCTCGCCCATGTAGACGACGCACTCGAGCCCGAACAGCGCCGCTGCGGTCGCCGTGGCGACGCCGTGCTGACCGGCTCCGGTCTCGGCGATCACCCTCGTCTTGCCCATCCGCTGCGTGAGCAGGGCCTGGCCGAGCACGTTGTTGATCTTGTGCGCGCCGGTGTGGTTGAGGTCCTCCCGCTTCAGCAGCACGCGGGCGCCGAGCTCCTCGCTCAGTCGGGTCGCGTCGTAGAGCAGCGAAGGGCGCCCGGCGTAGTCCCGCAACAGTCGGTGGAACTCCTGCTGGAAGTCGTCGTCCGTCGTCGACTTCTCGTAGGCCGCGGTGAGCTCGTCGAGCGCTGCGATGAGCGCCTCCGGCACATAGCGTCCGCCGTACGGTCCGAACCGTCCGGTCGCGTCCGGGCTCGTCATGGCGAGGCGTGACGAGCAGCGGGATGGGCACCGGCGGCAACGAGGTCGGCGACCGCCTGCCGGGGGTCGCTGTGCCGGACCAGGCCCTCGCCGACCAGCACCGCGTCAGCCCCGGCCGCCGCGTAGGCAAGCAGGTCGTGCGGACCGCGGACCCCGCTCTCGGCCACTTTCACGACAGTGTCCGGAAGCAGGGGTGCGACCCGGGCGAAGGTGTCGCGGTCGACGTCGAGGGTGTGCAGGTTGCGCGCGTTGACCCCGACGATGCGAGCGCCGGCGTCGACGGCACGACGAGCTTCCTCCTCGTTGTGCACCTCCACGAGCGCTGACATCCCGAGGCTTTCGCTGCGTTCGAGCAGCGACACCAGCGCGTTCTGCTCGAGCGCGGCGACGATCAGCAGCACCAGGTCGGCGCCGTGCGCGCGCGCTTCCCAGATCTGGTAGGCCGAGACGATGAAGTCCTTGCGCAGCACGGGCACGTCGACGCTGCGGCGCACGGCGACAAGATCGTCAAGACTGCCGTGGAAACGTCGCTGCTCGGTGAGCACGGATATGACCCGTGCGCCGCCGGTCTCGTAATCGCGCGCCAGCGCGGCCGGGTCAGCGATGGTCGCGAGTGCGCCTGCGGACGGGCTGTTGCGTTTGACCTCGGCGATGACGGCGACACCGGGCTGTCGCAACCGCGCGTCGGTGTCGATCGCGGGCACGCCGCGCCCGGCGCGCTCCTTGAGCGCGTCGAGGGAAACCTGCGACTGCCGCTCGGCGAGGTCCTCCCGCACACCGTCGAGGATGTCGTCGAGCACTGACACGCGATGAGCCTAACTAGCGTCGCTCGAGCGCTTCCGGCCGGGCCGCGGTCGCTTGCGGCGGCACGAGGGGCGCGGCCTCGCCGGCACCGACGGGATAGGTGTGCCCGGTCCGTAGCAACGCTTCGATCGCTTCGATGCGGACCGCCGGGCTGAACAGGAAGCCCTGGCCGAGCTCGCAGTTCATCGACTGCAACATCCGCAGCTGGTCGATGGTTTCGATGCCCTCGGCGATGACCTGCAGGTCGAGAGCGGAGGACATCTGGATCACGGACTGCACCAGCGCCGGGCCGCGACCACCGTTGGTCATGGCCCCGACGAAGCTGCGGTCGATCTTGAGGACATCGAGCATGAACCGTTGGAGGTAGCGCAGCGAGGAGTACCCGGTCCCGAAGTCGTCGACAGCGACCGAGAATCCGTGATCCATCAAGGTCGCGATCGTGGTGGCAGCGACGTCGAAGTCGAGCACGAGTGCCTCTTCCGTCACCTCCAGCACGAGCTGCGAGGGGTCGAGGTCGTGCCGGGCCATCAGCGTGAGCGCCCGGACCAGCAGCGCCGGGTCGGTCAGCTGCACGGGGGCGATGTTGACGCCGACCGCCAGTCGGTGGTCGGGGTGGGCCTTGTGCAGTGCGGCCAGGTCAGCGACTGCTGTGCGCAGCACGAAGTCGCCAAGCAGTCCGATGGAGCCGACCTGTTCGGCGAGGGGGATGAAGTCCGCGGGACCGACCGAGCCGAACTCCGGGTGTGTCCAGCGGAGCAGGGCTTCGAGCCCGCGGATGCGTCCGGTCGCCAGGTCGACGACGGGCTGGTAGGCGACGAAGAACTGATCCAGGTCCGGATTCGCCGTCTCTTCGCGGAGTCGCAGCCGTTGGACTGCCTCGACGCGACGCGGGCCGGTGAGGAGCACCGACGGTGCACCCGCGGGATCCTTCGCGTCCTTGGCCTGATACATCGCGACGTCGGCGTGGGCGAGCAACGTGTGTGCGTCCTCACCGGTGTCGGCGGCGATGACCACACCGACACTCGCTCGGATCGCGAAGTTGCGAGCGCCGACACTGACCGGTGCGCTGAACGCAGCGAGGAGACGGTCAGCCAACGCTCTGCCGTCGTCGTCGACGCCGACTGCGACAACGGCGAACTCGTCGCCGCCGAGACGGGCGACCGTGTCGCAGCTGCGCACGGCGCGGCTGAGTCGGCGGCTGAGTTCGCTGAGGACGGCGTCGCCCGTGTCGTGGCCATGGCTGTCGTTGATGAGCTTGAAGTCGTTGATGTCGAGCACCGCGACGGCAATCGCTGGATGGTCCGGCTTGGCGAGCTCCTGCTCGAGCATCTCCACGAGCACGGTGCGGTTGACCAGACCGGTCAACGGGTCGGTCCGGGCGGACAGGCCCAACTGGTCACGTTGGCCACGGATCTCCAGAAGCAGCCGTTGATTGTCGCGCAGGGCGAGGTACTGCCGACCGACGAGGCAGCCCGCCAGCAGTGCCCAGAGGAACAGTGGGAACAGGCCGAGCGGACGCCCGCCGGCGACGCTGACGAGCGAGACGCCGATGCCGAGAGCGAACGGCACGAAAGGCCACGGGCTGCGCTGGCTGGCAAGAGCGTTGGGCTCGGACCCTGCCGAGTCGTCGTCGTTGCCTCCGGCCGGCATCAGGGGCGCGGTCGCAAGCAGGGCGAACGCGGTCATGAACGCGGCATCCGTGGCACTGCCGCTGGCGTAGTGGCCGGCGGCGGTCAACCACGCAAACGTGCTGTCCGCGACCGTGAGGAACGCGAGCGCGAGCCCGACGGTGAGGAACCGCGGTTGGCCGCGTCCGGCCCGGGCCGCGATGAGCACCGCTGTTGTGATCAGGACGACGTCGAGGAGCGGGTAGGCCAGGGTGACCAGGAACGCGAACCCGTGGTCACCGTTCGCCGGGTGCATGTTCTCGAGCACCGTGAGCCACCAGATGAGCAGCGCGGACCCGCCGACGAGCGCCGTGTCGAGCAGCCGGCGGTAGCGCGCCTCGCGCTGGTTCTTCAGCGAGCACAGCGCGAGCACGGCGAACGCCGGCAGGAGCAGGAAGCCGACATCGGCGATCGAGGGGGTGGGAACAGCCCGGTGCAGCACGAGCTCGTACCAGCACCACACGACTTCACCCGCGGTCCAGGCCGCGGACCCGATAGCCAGCAGCAGCCAGGCGCGTCGGGCACCTCGCGGCTGGCGGCGCAGCCGCCAGATCATGACCCCGGTCGCGGCGGCCGAGAACACGCCGGCGCCGACCTCGTCGGCCCATTGGATGACGACCGGTCCGCCCCAGCCGTTGAGCAACCACAGCCACATCCCGAGGGACAGGCCAAATGCCGGCACCAGCCGCAGCCCCCCGCGAGCGCGCGTGATTTTCACCATGTCTTCAGGGCCTTCGACACGTTTGCAGCCCAAAACGAGCGTGACCGGCGACTTTAGGCATCGAGGGACGCGCCGCTGGTCATTTCGGGTCAGTCAGCGACCACAACCGCTGGCTCGTCCGAACCAGGGTCCGGGCGGCACGGGCACTAGAGGGTGGGGTCATCGCCACGATCGAGCGCGTCCCAGGCCACCGCCGGTTCGGCCGGACCGTTGCCGGCTGGCACGGCGTCGCGCGCCGCCGGCGCGTCGTAACGCGCGCCCATGGCCGGCCACCGCG
>JAVEEH010000171.1 GCA_030840545.1 Frankiaceae bacterium
CCGCCCCGCGCGGCGTAGGTGAGCGTGACGATCCACGCTGCGTCGCGACGCCGGCGGGCGCTCCACTCGACGGTGTCCGGGCGCAGACCGGGAACGTCGTTGAGGTGGGCGTCGACCGTCTCGCCGAGCGGCCGCTCCCCGGCCGGACCACGGTTGCGGTGCAGGTAGGCGGCGCGGGCGTCGTCGACGATGCGCTGCCGCTCGGCGATCACGGGCACGGCGTAGGGCAGCACCCGGGCGACCGGCACCTGCGCCGCCTTCGCGACCTCTTCCGGTGTCTCGCCCGCTCGCAGCCGGGACTGGATCTCCTTCGGCGAGAGCGTGATCTCGGCGCGATCAGAGCTGGGGACGGCCAGCGCGCCGCGGGCAGCCGCGCGCAGCCGGTCGTCGAGGGGGACGCGATGGCTCGCCTTGCCCGACGACGGGCCGAGCAGCAGAGCGTCGCCGTCGTCGCTCACACCGAGGACGTGCAGCTCGCGCAACGCAAACCCTCCTACCAGGCCCTTCAGACCGCTCGGCTCGGGTCGCAGACTAGGACCCGACCGGGCGAGTCTCCCGGTTGGCGCGGCTCGCGACAAGCGAAACCGGTGAGCCGGCCGCTCAGCAGGCGCGGATCAGGGCCGGCCGGCCCCGGAGAAGCCGCTGTAGATCGCCTCGATCTTCACGACGTCGCCGGTGTGGGGCGCGGCGATCATGTTGCCGTTCCCGACGTAGATGCCGACGTGGTAGGCCGGACTGCCGAAGAAGACCAGGTCGCCGGGCTGCATATCCGCCGAGGAGACGGAGTGGGTGGAGGACTGCTGGGCGGCTGCGTTGTGCGGCAAGCTCACCCCGGCGGCGCCCCAGGCGGCCATGGTCAGGCCGGAGCAGTCGTAGGAGCTCGGCCCGGACGCGCCATAGCTATATGGCTTGCCCAGCTGGTTGTAGGCGAACTGCAGCGCGACCGCGGCGCGGCCGCTGGCCGGGCCGTGATAGCTCCCCCGGAGCGCGACCTGGCTGGACGTCGTCCGGGCCTGGGCGGCGGCGAGGCGCGCGCGGTCGGCGGCGCGCAGCGACGCGAGCAGCCGGCGCGCCTGGGCCAGCAGCGTCTCGATGTGCGACTTGTCCGCGGTGATGCGGGTGAGCGTCTTGTGGACGACGACGGCCTTGGCGTCATAGCTGGCCTTGGCGGCCTTGACGGCGTGGCCGGCGGCGGCCGCGGAGGCGAACTGCTGGGACTGCGAACGCGAGATCGCGTCGAGCGTGACGGCCTGGTCGAGGAAGGTCTCGGGGTCGTCGGCGCCGCCGAGCACGAAGTCGCCGAAGCCACCGCTGCGGTAGGTCGCGTTGGCGGTCTGGGAGATCTGGGAGCGCAGGGCGGCGAGCCGGGCCGACTCGCGGGTGAGCGAGTCAGCGGCGACCTTCTGCTCGCGCTGCACCGTCTTGAGCTGGTCGCGGGCAGCGTTGTAGGCCTCGGTGATCTTCTCGGCCTGGGTGTTGAGGGCGTCGATGCGCGCCTGGACCTGGGAGATCGACAGCTGCGGTGTCGCGGACGACACCGGCGCCGGTCCGACGACGGCCACAAGGGCGGCGACGGCGGCGACGATCGCGAGGCTGACAGGGCGGATCCGGCTGGCACGCGCGTGCGTGAGTTGAGCAGTCGCCACGGAAGGCGGCTCTCCTTCTTCCTGGACCGCCTACCAGGTCAGCTGACGGGTTCGGGCGGGAAGTTCGCCCTACAGCGACGCCTAGGTGCTGGCGCCGCCGATTCACCCCAGGAACCGTGGGTCCCCGGCTCGATGACGACCGGCCCCTTGCGGGACGGCGATCGCTTCTCGACTCGGCGGTGGCCCGGCGCCGCTCCCGGCCGGGAGCAAACCAAACGCACGAGCCGCGCCAACCTTAGCCAGCCCGGGACCGATGTCTCTACCTAGGTCTGGCCGGCGGGTCGCGTTTGACCCCGAATCGGCCTTTAGCCGGACGCAGCGTCCCGCAGAGTCATCCGCAGCGGCGGCACCAGCCCGCCGTCGGCCAGCACGCGCAGCGCGACCGCGGTCTCGCCGCCGAGCTCCTCGCCGGGGACCTCGCCCAGCAGCGCAGTCACGACGCAGTCGTCGCAGGCGATGTTGCGCATCTCGCAGCGGTCGCAGTCGATGATCATGGTGCCTCCCTGTCTCTAGGCCGCAACCTAGAGCGGGGGTCCGACAAGTTCGGCCCCGTCGTACTCCTCGCCGCTCGGCCCGAACTTTGGACTCGGAACCGGACAGGTCGAGCGTGCGATGTCCGAGTCGGAGTCCAAAGTTCGGGCCGACGGGCGGCGGAGTGAGCGGGTTCAGGCAGCCAGACCAGCGCGGAGCCGGCGTACATGCCGGGCGATCTCCGCCGCGACCCGCTCGACGCCGGCGGCGATCTCTTCCACGGCGTAGGGCGCGATCGTCCAGCCCAGCTCGAGCGCGAGCAGGCGAGCGCGACGGCGGTCGGCGGCAAATCGCGCCATGTGGTTGAGGAACCCGTCGATCTCGACACCGAACCGCAGCTGCTCGATGCCGAGGTCCACATAGGCCCGGCGTCCGTCGGGCGCCTCGACCAGCGTCTGGGGCTGCATGCGGACGCCTTCGCGCAGACATGCGCGATGCAGCAGCCGCTCCCACTTCACCTGGAAGCCCGGAGCGACCTCGTCGAGCACCGCACGAAGGTTGGTCGAGCCGGGACGACCTCTGCCGAGCGTCGCCGTGAGCGCCTCGAACGACGTCCGGCGCCTTCGCAACGCATGCTGAACGACGTCACGCAGCGGCTCGGCGCCGAGCTCTGCGGCCATGTCTCGAATCGTCAATGCGGGTGGCGTCACAGGCAGTCCACGGCGCCAGTCGACCTGCCATCGCGCCGGCACGACACGGTGCAGGTCGAGGCCCGCAGTGTCGCGGGGACGCCGGTCGTTCGGCACGACGAACTGAGGCCTCGGCGGCTCCGGGACTTGTTCGAGACCGGTCCAACGCCCGGCGGACAAGGAGGCCAGCGCGACGGGTTGGCCGATCGCAAGGACGCCGGTCCACGCCTTCATGGCTTCGCTCACCGGCGCTCCCGCCACGATCAGCACGTCGCCCATCACCGCGAGCCACTCGCCGTCGAGCAGGTGGCGCGCCACGTCAGCGGCGGTCGACCCGCAACGCAACGCCTGCTGTCTCGTGAAGCAGCCGGCCTGGCGTCGGACGACCGCTCGCAGCTGCGGACTCATGCCGCAGAGATTGACCGATGCGCCGCCCCACATCCGATGCCGAGAAGCCATCTGTGGAGGGGCCAGGCACTTCCCCACAAGGTCCCCCGCCGAACTTTGGACTTGGAAACGGACAGGTCGAGCGTGCGATGTCCGAGTCGGAGTCCAAAGTTCGGGCGATCAGGGCTTCACCGCGGTCGCGAACAGGTTGCTGACACCCAACGGCGCAGTCAGTCGCGACTTGGCCAGCCAGTGATAGACCCGCTTGGCTCGCTCGTCCGGGATGAAGTCCGTGTAGATCCAGCCACCCAACACGACGTCGACCGGGTCGAACCCGGCCTGGTCGAGATGGCGGCGCAGCGACGCGCGGGTCTGCTCATTGACGTGCATGCGGTGCTCGTAGTCGTTGCGCGGGTCGGCCGGCCACTGCCGGCGCCGCCGCCGGCTCAGCATCCGCAACCCGCGATAGGTGACGTCATAGATCGTGCGCGTCGGGAACGTGTGGATGAACAGCCGCCCACCTGGCCGGAGCAGCCGCTTGACCTCGGCCAGCGAACGCGCCAGCTCCGCGTCGGTCAGATGCTCGACGACGTCGAGCATCGTGGCGAGGTCGGCGAAGTCGTCTTCGATCGGCACCGATCTCGCATCGGCGAGGATGACCTCGGCTCGCTCCCCCACACCGTGCAGCTCGATGGTTGACCTGGCGAGCTTGACCGCGGCCTCGGCGTACTCCACCCCCACCGCACGGGCCGCGCCCTGCTGCACCGCCACGGCCAGCAGCTCGCCGCGGCCGGTGCCGATGTCGACGACGGTCTCGCCGGCCTTGAAGCCGGCCTTGGCGAGGGCTCCGGGATACATGCCGGCGAACTTCGCCCCGCCGGACGGCGTGAACGCTTCGAACCCGCCGCAGCAGTTGAGGTAGTAGTCCTCGTCGTACTCATCCGGATCGACGGCAGGAGCGGGAATGTCGTCGTTCATCCACGCCTCCCGATCCGAGATGCGGAGCGTAACCACATTCCGTCAGGCGCGCGCGAGCCTTGCGAGCAATGCGCTCGGCGTGATCACCCGGGCACCCGCACGCCGTACGCCGTCCACGACCTCCTTGTCCGCCGAGCAGACGGTGACCGGTCGCCCGGAAGGCTCGGCGCGCACGAGCCGGCGGATCAGCTCGTCGGCGATCTGGCCGGGCGGGCTGAACAGGACGCGGACGCGCTTGGCCGCAGCGGTTGGCACCCGGACCTGCACGTGCGCGCCGTCGAAGACGCAGGTCACCTCCGCGCCGGTGCGGGCGGCCAGGGCGGCGAGGCCGGAGACGAGCCGCGTGCGCTGGTCTTCCAGCGTGAGGTCGGGATAGCCGGTCTTGGTGACGTTGTAGCCGTCGACGATCAGGTGTGCGTTGGGCAGGCCCAGCACGAGGTCGACCGCGGACGCGTCGTCCGCGGCGAGTCCGAGACCGTCGTCGGCCGGGCCGGCGGCGTCCACCAAGTCGGCCGGACGGCGCGTGGGTGGCGCCGGCGACAGCTCCTCGCGCAAGCCGGCCACGCCGCGGGCCAACGTGTCGAGCAGCAGCCAGCGCCGGATGTCCGACGCCTCCCGAGCCTCCCGGCTGTCGCGGCGGAGCTTCTCCACGGTGGCCTCGGCGGCGCCGAGCTGGTCACGCAGCCGGCGCAGCTCGGCAGCCGCAGCCGAGTCGGCGGCCTGGTGGGTCGAGCTGGCCCGCTCGAGCTCGAGGACCCGCTCGGCCAGTGCCTTCTCGGCCAGCCGCGCGCGCTCCGCGTTGTCGCGGGCCCGGCGGCGTTCGCGGTCCAGGTCTGCCGTCGCCCGAGCCAGCTCCGTCTCCGCGTCGGCGACCCTGGCGGCAAGCGCCCGCGTCTCGGTGGCGTCGGCGCGCTCGCGCTGCCCTTGCGCCCGCTGCTCCGCCTGTGCCTGCGCCGCGGCCCGGCCGGCCGCCTCGTCGGCGGCCACCCGCGCGATGTGCTCTTCCCAGCCCGGTGACCGGATCAGGTAGGCGACGGCCGCGAGGTCGACCGGGTCCGCCGCCGGGATCGCGGTGCCCTGTTCCAGCGCGGCAACGAGATCGGGCACGTTGTCCCGGAAGCCCTGCGCGACCGCCGCGCGGAAGTCCTCGTCCGTCTCGAGCGCGGCAGCGATCGGCAGCACGACCTGCCGGCGCCGCCCCGGCGCGAACTTCGCGAACGGCCGCAGCGACGCCGGCACCTCGTCGGCGGCCATCAGCCCGAGCCGGTCGGCGGCGACGTCGACAACGCGCCGGCGTACCCCCTCGGGGAGCTCACCCGGGGCGGCGCTCATGCGGACGGGCGCGCGACCAGCTCGACCGTGTCGACCCCGTTGCACCACCGGCAGGTCACCCGCTCGACGACGTCGGAAAGCACCTCGCTCTCCTCGACGGCCTGCGCCCCGGCGAGGTCGGCGTGAACGAAGTCGCGGGTGCGGGTCGAGCGCACGACGTCGAACCGCGTGAGGTTGCCACACGCCGTGCAACGCCAGCGCGTGTCCTCGGTCGGTGCGGGGGTGGGCATGCGCCCGAGGGTACGACGGCGGCGCGCCTGCCCAGGAATCGTCGGTGGGTCGCTTTACCGTCGGCTTCATGCAGCACTCGGCCCTGCCGGTCCCGCCGCAGGGTGCGCCGGTCCCCCGGCAGGGATCGTTCGACGAGCTGGGCACGCCGCTGGCCGAGGTCACCTTCGTCGTCGTCGACCTCGAGACCACCGGCGGCTCCCCCAACTCCTCGGCGATCACCGAGATCGGCGCCGTCAAGGTCGCGGGCGGCGAGGTGCTCGGCGAGTTCCAGACGCTGGTCAACCCGATGACCGGCATCCCGCCGTTCATCGCGGTCCTGACCGGCATCACCGACGCGATGGTCGCGTGCGCGCCGCCGCTGCGCAGCACGCTGCCGGCCTTTCTCGACTGGGCCCGCGGGTCGGTGTTGGTGGCGCACAACGCGCCGTTCGACCTCGGCTTCCTCCGCGCGGGTTGTTCGTCGCTCGGGCTCGACTGGCCCGCCTTCGACTCCCTCGACACCGCCCGGCTCGCGCGCCGCGTGCTCAACCGCGACGAGGCACCCGACTGCAAGCTGTCGACCCTCGCCCGGATCTTCCGGACGACGACGACACCGTGCCACCGCGCTCTCGCCGACGCGCGGGCCACCGCCGACGTGCTGCACGGGCTGATGGAGCGGTTGGGCAACCTCGGGGTGCGTTCGCTGGAGGAGCTGCAGACCTTCAACGGTCTGGTGCCGGCGTCGGTGCGACGCAAGCGACACCTCGCCGAGGGGCTGCCGGAGGGGCCGGGCGTCTACACGTTCCGCGACTCCCGTGGCCGGCCGCTCTACATCGGCCGGTCGCGCAACGTCCGGACCCGCGTCCGGCAATACTTCGTCGCCTCCGAGCCGCGTGCCCGGATGGCGGAGATGGTCGGCATCGCCGAGAGCGTCGACGCGATCGCCTGCGCGCATCCGCTCGAGGCCGAGGTGCGCGAGCTGCGTCTCATCGCCGAGCACAAGCCCCGCTACAACCGCCGCTCGCGTTTCCCGGAGAAAGCCGTCTGGCTCAAGCTGACCGTCGAGCCCTATCCCCGACTGGCCGTCGTACGCAAGCTGCCCGACGACGGCTCGACTTACTTCGGGCCGTTCGGGTCCGCGCGGAGTGCCCAGGCCGCGATGGCCGCGCTCTATGAGGCGGTGCCGTTGCGGCAGTGCACCCAGCGGGTGTCGGTGCGCACGACGTCGCCGGCGTGCGTGCTCGCCGGGATGGGGCGATGTCCCGCGCCGTGTGAAGGCGGGGTGACGCCGGAGGATTACGCGCCGGTCGCCGACGCAGCGCGCGAGCTGATGGTCGGCAATCCGCGGCCGATGCTCGACGCCGTGCGCCGGCGGATGGCGACGTTGTCCGCGCAGGAGCGGTTCGAGGAGGCGGCGACGCATCGCGACCGCGCTGCGACCTTCCTGCGCACCGCCGCGCGCATGCAACGCCTCGCCGCGCTGTCGGCGTGTGCCGAGCTGGTCGCGGCGCGGCCGCGTTTCGACGGCGGGTGGGACCTGGTCGTCCTGCGCTGGGGACGGCTCGCCGGCGCAGGGGTCGCGCCGACGGGAGCGGCGCCGCGGCCCTATGTCGACGCGCTGGTCGCAACCGCCGAGACGGTCGAGCCGGGCATCGGCCCCACGCCCGCGGCGAGCGCCGAGGAGATGGACTGCGTGCTTCGCTGGCTGGCCGAGCCGGGTGCGCGGCTGGTCGAGCTCGAGGGGGCGTGGTGTTCACCGGCTGCAGGTGCGGCGGGTCTGGCCGACTGGCTCGCCGCGGTTGACGCCGGCCGCGACTCGGCCCGGCCGTTCGACGACCGCCGCGGTCTGCGGCCCGTCAGCCGCCCCGCCCGCGCCGCCGTCTGAGCGCCGCACGGCACATGGGAGGAAGCCCGTCAGGACGTCCCGTTGCGGGGACTGCTTGGTGGGTCCGTCCTGACGGGCTGCTAGTGGCGACGACCGCTCAGACCGGCGTGTAGCCGCAGAGCTCGTTGACCTTGGCCTGCACGAACACGATCCAGGCGTTGTCGGTCGCATAGAGCGACGTGTCGTCCTTCTTGCTGCTGAGGTGGTTCCTCGCCGACCAGTGCGCCACGGTGCTGATCAGCGCGCCGCGCCAGTGGTGACCGGCACTTGCATAGGCGGTCTTGCATGCCGCCTTCAGGTTCGGGTCGTCGAGGTAGGCGTTGGTGACAGCCGGCGCAGCAGGGCGCTTGTGCGCCGGCGGCGGGCCGCCGGGGTTGCCGTCGGTCGGCGCGTTGGTCACCGTGACCGTGACGGACACACCGCCGAGCTTCTTCTGCAGCCCCGAGTTCTTGGCGACCGGGTCGAAGCGCACGGTCGTCGTGCCGTTGGCCACCCCGGTCAACGTGAATGCAGCACCAGTGGAGCCACAGTGCAGGCCGGACACGCTCGTCGGGTCGACGGTGGCTACGGCGGGGGTCGAGCTGATGGCGGCGATGCCATAGACCTGGCCGGTGCCATATGCGTTGGGACAGTTGTTGTCGAGCTTGACACTGACCGACGCCGTCGGAGAGGCGGCGTAGTCGATGTCGACCGAGGTGACTGCCGTCGTGCCGGGTGGCTGGACGACGTAGAGGAAACTTCTGTTCGGTGCAGCAGATGCCGTTGGCATCACCGCGAGCAACAATGCCGCGACGGCACCTGTCGTCGTGGCCACCGTGCCTGATTTGCGCAGATAGTTCATGGTTGAGCCCTCCCCGTCGGCCCCCGGGGGCCCTCACCCGTTCAACCGCTGCGTCGATGCCATCCGTTACAGGTTTTTCCAGGCACATCAAGGGATGCGACGCTTTACCCCTTATGCACCGCCGAGGCGACTATCCGGGTTGGCGGATGGTCTATGTGCTCGCGGCGACGACGACCGTCAACTTCGGCGTGCTGCTCTATGCCTTCTCGGTCATCCTCCCGCAGATGCGCCGCGACCTGCACGCGTCGCTCGGCGAGCTGTCCGCCGCGGTCAGCCTCGCGATCGCGGTGTCGGGTGTGCTCGCCCCGATCGCCGGTGCCTGGCTCGACCGGCATGGTGCGCGGGCACTGATGACCGTGGGCTCGATCGTCGCGATGCTGTCCGTCGCCGGCTGGTCACAGGCGCACACGCTGCCGCAGCTCTATGCGGCGTTCGTCGGGCTGGGCATCGCCAGCGCGGCCGTCCTCTATGACTCGGCCTTCGCGGTCGTGAACACCTGGTTCGACCGCGACCGCAACTCCGCGCTGTTGTCCGTGACCGTCGTGGCCGGGCTCGCTTCGACCATCTTCCTGCCGACGACACAGGCGTTGATCAACGCGTTCGGATGGCGTCACGCTCTGCTCTTCCTGGCGCTGCTGTGCGGCTTGACCGCTGTGCCGCACGCTGTCGTGCTGCGTCGCCACCCGGGCGACCACGGTCTCTGGGTCGACGGCCGCGAGGCTGCGGCGGGTGCATCACCGGCGCCCGAAGTTGCGCACGCGCACGGCTGGTTGCGGCTGGACGACCCAGTGTTGCGCCAGGCGCTCGTGCTGCCGTCGGTGCGATGGCTGACGGCCAGCACCGTGGCGGTCACCACCGGCATCACCGTCGTCATCGTCTATCTCGTGAGCTACCTGCACAGCCGCGGCTATTCACCGACCGCGGCAGCCGTCGGGGCAGGCGCGATCGGCGTGCTGTCGGTGTCCGGGCGGGTGGTGTTGACGTCGGCCGCACGGCGACTGCGACTGGCGCGGGTGTCGGCGTTGATGGTGAGCGGTCAAGTCGCCGGGGTGCTGCTGTTGATGCTGGTGCCGCGACCGTGGGGGCTGGTGCTGTTCGTGCTCACGTTCGGCGCCGGGTTCGGCGTCATGACGATCGCGCGGGCCGCACTGCTTTCCGACTACGTCCCCGGGCCGGTCTTCGCCCGCGTCTCGGGCGTGCAGGCGATGATCGTCGACGTGGGACGCGTTCTCGCCCCGGTGTCGGCCGGCGCGCTGATCACCTGGACGCACGGCTATCGGTCGATGCTCGTCGCCGTCATGGCATGCTCGGCGTTTGCCGCCTGGGCATTGCTCATGGCCGACCGCAAAGATGTCTCCTCGTGACACTGACCCTTGAGCGCGCGGACCTCGAACGTGCGGTCGGACATCCGGTCACGTCGTACGACGTGCAGCCGATCGATCCCGACTCGCGGTTCCATTCCGTGACCGGTGGGGTCTATCGGGTGCGGGCGCACGACTCGACATTGGTCATCAAGGTGGTGCAGCACGCAGTCGACGACGACCCCGCGGGCTTGTGGGTCGCGGGGGCCGAACCGTCGCATCGCAACTACTGGAAGCGCGAGTGGCTTGCGTTCGACTCCGGCGTGCTCGACGCGCTGCCGGGTCGCCTCCGCGCCCCGCGCACACTGCTGACCACGCAACCGAGCGACG
>JAVEEH010000184.1 GCA_030840545.1 Frankiaceae bacterium
CGGAGCCGCTGTTGCAGAAGTAGACCCGATCCATGCCCGGCGACAAGGACAACAGCTTCTCGGCAACGAGGCCCGGCAGCAGCGGCAGGTCGAACTGGAGCATGTCGGCAAGCCCGGCGTCGAGCACATCGTGCAAGGCCTGACGCACCACCGGGTGGTTGCGGCCGACACCGGCAACGCCGAACCCGGACAGGAAGTCGAGATAGCGGTTGCCGTCCGCGTCCCAGTAGTGCGCCCCCTCAGCGCGGACGAAGACCCGGTCGAAGCCGATCGCGTGGAGCATCCGCGGCACCTGCGCATTGACGTGCTCGGCGTGCAGCCGCGCCGCATCGTCTCGTCGCTCGCTGATCAACGCCCGGATGTCGAAGCCCACGTCGCCCCTCCTGTGCCAGCAGCGTAAAGCAGCGGCGGCACGGCGTGACACGGGAACAATGCGTGCGACTGCTACGCTGAACCACACAGCGGCCGTTGCCGCTTCTCCCGCGGGCGAGCCGCCCGCGTGGTCACACGTAGTGAATGCTCCTCATTCGATGGGCTGGCTCTCGTACGACGTGGCCTACGAATGTCCAGGAGTCACCGTGTCCCCGCATGCTCGTCAGCCGGCGCCCTCGCGCGCCAACCACCGCTCCGGCGGCCGTCCCGGTGCGCGTACGCACCGCCCGTCCAACGCCGGTCGCCGTCCCGGCCCGGCCGCCGCGCCCCAGCGCCCGGCCCAGTCGGCCCTCGACCTCGCCCTGACCGAGGCGCTCGCCCGACCCGCACCAGAACCGCGCACGTTTGCCCAGCTCGGCCTGCCGCAGCCGCTCGTCAGTGTGTTGGCCCGCCGCGGCATGCACGAGCCCTTCGCCATCCAGTCCCGCACGCTGCCGGACGCGCTCGCCGGGCGTGACGTCCTGGGCCGCGCCCAGACCGGCTCGGGCAAGACGCTCGCCTTCGGCCTGCCGCTGCTCACCCGACTGGCCGCCGAGGGCCACCACCGCGCGTCGTTGCGACCGCGCGCGCTCGTCCTCGTCCCCACCCGCGAGCTGGCCAAGCAGGTGGCCGACGCGCTCGGCCCGCTCGGTCACGCGCTGGACCTGAGAGTCGCGACCGTCTACGGCGGCGCGCCGATGGGCCGGCAGATCGACAACCTGCGCCGCGGCGTCGACCTCGTGGTCGCGACCCCGGGCCGGCTCATCGACCTGATGGAGCGCGGCGCGATCGTGCTCGACCGGATCAGCGTGGCCGTCCTGGACGAGGCCGACCACATGGCCGACCTCGGCTTCCTGCCGGCCGTTACCCGGATCCTCGACGCGACGCCCACCGGCGGGCAGCGCATGCTGTTCTCAGCCACCCTCGACCGCGGCGTCGACAAGCTCGTAGCGCGCTATCTGTCCGACCCCGCCATCCACGCCGTCGCCACCGCTGTCTCCTCCATCGAGTCGATGGAGCACCGCGTGTTCATGCTCCGCAGCGACGACAAGGTGGCCGTGGCCGCCGAGATCGCCCTGCGGCCCGCGCGCACCTTGTTCTTTGTCCGCACCAAGCACGGTGCCGACCGGCTCGCCAAGCAGCTGTCCCGCCATGGCGTGGACGCCGTAGCGATTCACGGCAACCTCAACCAGAACCAGCGCCAGCGGGCCCTCGACGGCTTCGCAGCGGGTCACACCCGGGTGCTGGTCGCGACCGACGTCGCCGCTCGCGGCATCCACGTCGACGACGTCGACCTGGTGGTCCACTTCGATCCCCCGAACGACCACAAGGACTACCTGCACCGCTCAGGTCGCACCGCGCGGGCCGGCGCGAACGGCACCGTCGTGTCGTTCGTCGAGCCGCAGCAGGCGCGCGACGTGGCGCGCATGCACGACCTGGCGGCGGTGCAGCCGGACACCGCGCGCGTGCACGTCGGCCATCCCGCCGTGCGAGCCGTTGCGGAGTCCGGTGAGCCCATCGTCGTGACCGCGTTGCCGCAGCCACCCGTTGCGCGAGCGAGCCGGACGGGGCAGCCGCGCCGGCACCCGCAGCCAGGTGGCCGTCCGCGCCAGCAGCGTCCGCACCGCGCCCGCGCCTCCTGACCCGAACGGCGTGCGAGATGCTGCGCCGGTGAGCGAGCAGAGCACCGGGCGCGGCGAGTGGACAGTGCCGGGCGTCTTCGACGTCAGCCCTGGTGTGCATCGGATCCCGTTGCCGCTGCCCAATGACGGGCTGCGCGCGGTCAACGTCTATGTGCTGACCGGCGGGGACGGCCCGGTGCTCATCGACTCGGGTTGGGCGATCCAGGCGGCCCGCGAGGTGCTCACGAGCGGGCTGGCCGAGCTCGGCTGCACCATTGCCGACGTACGCCGGTTCCTGGTCACGCACGTCCATCGAGACCACTACCAGCAGGCCGTCACACTGCGCCAGGAGTTCGGCACCCGCGTGAGCCTCGGCGCCGGGGAACGTCCCTCGCTCGAGCTGCTGCGCGAGCCCGGACGCAAACCGCTGCAACAACAGGTCGAGGCACTGCGCGCGTTGGGGGCGAAGACGCTCGCCGACCTGGTCGCGAGCTTCCTGGCGGGCGACCGCGAGATCGACGAGCTGGAGTGGGCGCTGCCCGACGACTGGCTCGAGGCCGGCCAGGTCACCGCCGGCGACGGTCGTGCCCTCGACGTCGTACCGACCCCTGGCCACACCCGCGGGCACGTCGTCTTCCACGACACGGCGGCGAAGCTGCTGTTCGCCGGTGACCACGTGCTGCCCACGATCACGCCGTCGATCGGCTTCGAGCCGGTGCTGTCCCCCAATCCGGTGGGAGACTTCCTCGCGTCGCTGGCGGTCGTGCGCGGCCGGCCGGACGCGATGCTGCTGCCGGCGCACGGCCCCGTGACGCCGAGCGTGCACGCTCGCGTCGACGAGCTGGTCGCCCACCACGGCGCGCGGCTGGACGAGACCGAACGTGCCGTCGCCGCCGGTGCGACGACTGCCTACGACGTCGCCGGTCGGCTGAGGTGGACCCGGCGGCAGAAGTCACTCGCCGACCTCGACCCGTTCAACCAGATGCTGGCCGTGGCCGAGACCGGCGCCCACCTCGAGCTGCTCGTCGCCCAGGGCCGGTTGAGCGTGCTTGTCGAGGAAGGCATGCGGCGCTACGGCCCTGAGTAGGGTCGGGGTCTAGGCCAAGGAGGCCGCCATGGCGCACTACCTCATCGAGGTCGGCTACACCCCGCAGTCCTGGACCGCGCAGGTCGACTCGCAACCGAACGTCGTCGACCGCATCACGCCGGCACTCAAGTCCTGCGGCGCCAAGCTGGAATCGTGCTACTACGCGTTCGGCGACGCCGACCTCGTGGCCATCATCGACTTCAAGCGGCCGGAGGATGCCGCCGCGTTCGGGATCGCTGTCGCCGCGAGCGGCGCGCTTCGCAGCTATCGCACGGTCCCGCTGCTGACAGTGGACCAGGGCATCGAGTCGATGCGCACAGCGGCTGAGATCCGCAAGGTCTACACGCCGCCGGCGACCGTGTCCCTGCTCGACGACAAGTCCGCCACGAAGGCCTAGCGCGACGCGACCGGGACCGGGCGGCTAGGCGGAGACGGGAGTCGAGGCCAGCCGCCGGGCCCGATCGGCCCAGGCCGAAGCGGCGAGCTGGTCGAAGTCTGCCGCGGCTGCCGCCTCCAGAGCGGCCGCTCCCTCGCGACCGGACCGCGCCAGCCACTCCGCGTGGTCGAGCCTGGTCCGGGCCAACCAGTAGCGGAAGCCCAGCGCCGTGAGGCGTTCCTCTGCCTCGCGAAAATGCCGCTCGGCGTCATCGTCGGCCCCGTCGATCACCGCCAACCGGGCCCCGAAACGCGAGGTCATGGCCCGAAGGAAGGGCGGGACGAACCCAAGCGGCAGCTCGGCGATTCGCGCAAGCAGGTCGCGCGCCGCGCCGTCATCACCGAGCTGCAGCGCGGCCTCCATCGCCTCGACCCAGGCGATCCGCAGCGACTCGTGGCGCACCGCGATCTGCTTGTGCATCCAGTCGACGACACCCATGCCGTGCCGCAGCGCATCAGCGTGCCGGCCCTCGACGTTGGCGAGGAGCGCGTCCATGCCAGCGATGGAGCAGACATCGTCGACGGAGTTGCTGCTTCGCAACGGCTCCAGCTGCTCGACCGCGGCCCGGGCCGCATCGGCGTCGCCGCGCCACGCGGCCAACATCACCAGCCGAGCGTGCAGGTACTCCGCCTGCGGCCGGTCGTCTCCCGCTGACTCGAACAGCTCCGCGATGAGGCGCTCGACCCGGTCCCACTCACCGAGGTAGAGCTGCGCATAGAGCAGGTTGCTCGCGGCGACCGTCACCGTGTAACGGTCGCCCCGCCGCTGTGCCGCGGCGACCCCAGCCTCACCGAGCTCGACCGCCTGCGGCAGGTCGGATGTCATGGCGAGGTCGGAGCAGGTGATGAGCGCGTTGAGCTCCTGCTCGAACAAGCTGTTCCGACGCGAGATCTCGATGGCGGCCTCGCAGAAGATGAGCGCCTCCTCGAACCGGTCCGAGAAGATGAGCGCGTTGGCGCTGGTCGTCAGCGCCTGGCAGAGCGGCTGGGAGAGCCCGAGGGCCTGCGCGACGATCAACGCCCGGGTGGTGTAGGGCTCGGCCTCGGCAACGCGGCCGCCCTGCGTGAGGAAGTTCGCCAGCCACGCCGCAGAGTTGGCCAGCTCGGGCGTCGGGTCACCGTCCTCGAGCTCCGGCATGACTTCCTGGAGCGTCTCGATCGCCTCGACCTGCCGCCCCAGCCGGGCATGACCCCGAGCCTCGCCGATCGCCAGCCGCGCCCAGTCCCGACGGCGGCCCGCGGCGGCGAGATCGGCTCGCAGCGCGGCGTAGAGGTCGTAGGTCTCCTGGTGGCGGCCGCACTGCAGCGCCATGTCGGCAGCCTGCTCGCGCAAGACCAGCTTCTCGTCGAGCTCGTCCGCGAGGTCCGCGGCGGACAGATAGATCCGCAGTGCGGTCTCCGGCGCACCCAGGCCCATGGCGCGGCGCCCCGCCCGCCGGTAGGTGTTCAGTGCCTCGCGCCGGATCTCATCGGCGTCGGGATCGGTCTCGGCCGCGAGAAGCGCATCCCGGTAGTGCGCAGCGACAACTTCGGCGATGTCCTCGCCGTCGTTGTCGAACGTGGCGCGCAGGTGCGCAGCAACAGCGAGGTGCCGTGCCTTGCGCTCGCGCTTGGAGAGCATGTCGTAGGCGACCGTGCGCAGCAGGCTCTGCGCGAAGAAGTACTGCCCGCGGTCCGGCGACAGCCGGTCGCGGCGCACGCTCAGGAACTCCTTGCGGAGCAGGTCGGCCAGCAGACCCTGGAGCAGGTCGTCCTCGAGCTGCGACACGGCGGCGACCGCGGTCATGGGGAAGCTGCCGCCGAGCACGGACAGGTCCTTCAGCAGGGCGCGCGTCTCGGGCGGAAGGCCGTCGATGCGCGCGGCGATGAGCGAGGCGAGCGACGTCGGGACGTCGAGGTCACCCACGTCGCCGACGACGCGGTAGACGCCGTCACGAGGTACGACGACGTCGCGGTCGATCAGGCTGCGCACGGTCTCGACGGCATAGAGCGGGATGCCTTCGGAGCGCTCGATGATGCGGTCGCGTAACGCCGGCGGCAGATCGGCGACGAGGTCGTCGAGCACCTGCGCCATGTGCGCCGGGCCGAGCGGTTCCAGGTAGAGCGACGTGGCGTTGCGCCGCCCGGCCGGCCAACCGGCCCGGGCATCGAGCAGCTCTGGGCGGCTGAAGGCGAGGACGAAGATCGGCGAGTCGGCCGCCCAGTCGAGCAGGTAGTCGATGAAGTCCAGCAAGCCGGCATCGGCCCACTGCAGGTCCTCGAAGGCGAGCACGACGGGCAGCTGTTCGGAGAGCCGCTCGAAGAGCAGCCGCCAACCGGCGAACAGCTCCTCGCGACCGAGCTCGGAGCCACCCAGCCCGAGCAGTGCACCCAAGCGAGGCACCAGGAACTCGCGCTCGACGGGGTCGGCGATCATCTCGGCGAGACCCTCGGCCAGACGCGTCGACGCCACCTCGGCCGAGTCTTCCTCGGCGACGTTGAAACGCTGTCGCACCATCTGGGCCAGGGCCCAGTAGGCAACCCCGTCGCCGTAGGAGAGGCACCGGCCGGTGTGGTAGTTGACCACGTCGGCGAGTCCGTCGACGTACTTGTCGAACTCCCACAACAGGCGTGACTTGCCGACGCCGGCGACCCCGACGACAGCGACGAGCCGGGCCGACTGCCGGTCGATGCACTGGTGGAAGAGCTCCTTGATCAGCCGGAGGTCGGCGTCGCGGCCGACCACCCGGGCCTCGAGTCCGTCGACACGCTGGGAGCCACCGACAGCGGCAATGACGCGCTCGGCCCGCCACAGATGCAGCGGCTCCGCCTTGCCCTTGACCTGGTGCTCGCCCGCGTCGACGTAGCCGATCGCGGCGGACGTTGCCCGGCGGGTGTTCTCGTCGACGAGGACGTTGCCGGCCGCGGCGACGGACTGCACCCGCGATGCGGTGTTGACGCTGTCCCCGGCCACGACACCCTCACCCGGGGCAGTCCAGGCGGCCACCGTGCCGGTGACGATGCCGCCGCGCGCTTGCAGGTCGACGCCGAGCTCGGTGCCCAGTGCGCTGATGCCCTCGATGATGTCGAGGGCGGCGCGGACTGCGCGTTCCGCGTCGTCCTCGCGGGCTGCGGGCACGCCCCACACCGCCATGACCGCGTCACCAATGAACTTCTCCACGACGCCGCCGAAGCGACCGATGATCGTCCGGGCGGTGTCGAAGTAGCTGCTGAGCAGCTCGCGTACATCCTCGGAGTCGCGGGTCTCCGACAGCGACGTGAACCCGACCAGGTCCACGAAGAGCACGGACACGACCCGGTTCTCCGAGGAGGGCTGGCC
>JAVEEH010000186.1 GCA_030840545.1 Frankiaceae bacterium
ACTACCCGACCGGGCGTTCGTTTGCCCGGCTGAGCCGGCCGGCGGCGTTCGCGCTGGTGACGGGCTCCTACGTCGTCGCTGCCGCGGCCGCGGTGGCAGCGGCGGCCGCCGTGTCCGACCGGCATCCGGTCACCGTCGTCCTCGTGGCGGATCTCGTCGCCACACTGGTGATCTTCGCGCTGTCCATGGTCACGGCCAACTCGAGCCTCTACGACCCCTACTGGAGCGTCGTCCCGCCGGTCGTCGCGATCTACTGGACGACGCAGGCAACGCCCGGCCTGGACGCGGCGATCCGAGCCCGGCAGGTTGTCGTCCTCGTCCTCGTCATGGCCTGGGCGGTCCGCCTGACCGGCAACTGGGCGATCGGCTGGCACGGCCTGACCCAGGAGGACTGGCGCTACGTGATGCTGCGCGACGGCCGCGGCCGGCTGCCGTGGTGGCTGATCAGCCTCGTCGGCGTGCAGGTCGTGCCGACGCTCGTGGTCTTCGTCGGCATGCTCCCGCTCTGGCCCGCACTTGGCGACCCGCGCCACGACCTCGGTCTGCTCGACGTATTGGCCCTCGTCGTGACGGCAACGGCGATCGCCGTCGAGACGATCGCCGACAACCAGATGCGCGCGTTCGCTCGTGACCCGGCCAACCGCGGCCGGACGATCGACGTCGGGCTCTGGGCGCGGTCCCGGCATCCGAACTACCTCGGCGAGATCGGTTTCTGGTGCGGACTGTGGCTCTTCGGGCTCGCCGCGGCGCCCACGTGGTGGTGGACCATCGCCGGGCCCGTCGTCATGGTGCTGCTCTTCGAGACGACGAGCATCCCGATGATGGAGCAGCGCTCGTTGCAACGCCGGCCGGCCTACGCGGACTACCAGCGCACCGTGCCGCGACTGCTGCCCGTGCGGTGGCGTGGCGCTCGCTGACGAGCTGGCTGCGGCCGGTGTCGCGGCAGGGACGGCGGTCGCACTCGTCGTCGTACCGGATCTCGGTGTTGTCGTCGCCTGGCCCGGTGGTGGCTGGCAGCTGCCCGGCACCGACCCGGACGACCTACGCCGGGAGCTCGGCGGCGTCGACGTCCGGTGGACGTGGTGGTCGGCGCGGGAGACGGCGGCGCCCCTGGTCGCGGCAGGGCTACGGCCACGCGCGTGCTGGGACCTCGGTGCCGTCGCCCGGCTGCTCGACGGCACCGCGCGCGACGACGCCGCGGCGATCTGGGCCGCTCACCGCGGGCTCGCGGCGCCTGCGCTGCGACTCGGCGCACCGGACCTGTTCGACCACGCCGACGACGACACCCGTCCGGTCGGACCCGATGGGCAGCTCAGCGCGGCCTGGCTGCGCGGGGCATGGTCAGACGATCTCGCGAACGCGTCGCAGTGGGCCGGACTGGCGCTCGAGGTGCAGGCTGGTCAGGAGGCCTCGCTGCGCGCACTCCCGGACCCGCGCGCTGCGCCGCGGCAGCCTCCGCTCGCACTGCTGACCGGCTGGTCGGAGTCGGCCGCGGCAGCGATGGCGGTGGAGCTCGAGCACGACGGCCTGCCGCTCGACCGCGAGGTGGCGGGCGACCTGTTGCGGGTGATGGTGGGGGAGCGCCCGGTCGACGCGCACCATGCGGCGGCGCAACGCCGGGCCCGCGACGAGCGCGTGCTGGCGCTGTTCCCGCGCGGTGACGAGGTGGTCGACCTGCGCAACCCGAGCCAGGTGCGGGCGATGCTCGCGCGGATCGGGCTCGACCTGCCGGACACCAGGTCGTGGCGGCTGGAGCCGCACGCCGCGACTCTCGAGCCGGTGGCGGCCCTGCTCGCCTGGCGCAAGGCCGAACGGATGTCGACGACGTACGGCTGGGGCTGGCTCGACCGTCATGTCGGCCCGGACGGCCGGTTGCGCGGCGGGTGGAGCGCGGCGGAAGGCGCCGGTCGGATGAGCGCCCAAGCCGGCCTGCACAGCCTGCCGGCCGGCATGCGTCCCGCGGTCCGGGCCGACCCCGGGTGGGTTCTTGTCCGCGCAGACCTCGGGCAGGTCGAGCCACGCGTGCTCGCCGTGGTGTCCGGTGACCAGGAGCTGGCCCGGGCCGCCCGCGAAGACGACATGTATGCCCCGGTAGCCGCGCAGCTTCGCTGCGATCGCCCGACCGCGAAAGTTGCCGTGCTCGCAGCGATGTATGGCCAGACGTCCGGCGCGGCCGGCGCGGCGCTGCGCGACATGGACCGTGCCTATCCGGCGGCGATGGCCTACCTGCGCACGGCCGAGGACGCCGGGCGCAACCGGGTCGACCTGCGGACCTACGGCGGCCGGTTGCTGGCGTTGAGCCGAGCCCCGGCGACGACCGGGTCGGAGGACGGCGGGGAGGAGCGGTTCCCGCCGTCAGCGTGGGGGCGGTTCGCCCGCAACGCCGTCGTGCAGGGTGCCGCGGCGGAGCTGTTCAAGGCGTGGGCCGTGACGGTGCGCTCCGGTCTCGCGGCACTCGACGGCCGGATCGTGCTGTGCCTGCACGACGAGCTGCTGCTGCACGTGCCCTCCGAGCAGGCCGACGCCGCCGGCGAGCTGCTCGTCGCGTCGCTCGAGTCGACCGCGCGGTGGTGGGCAGCTGGCAGCCGGGTGCGCTTCATCGCCGATGTGTCTGCGGGTGCCAGCTGGGCCGACGCGCATTAGGTCGCGAAACCCCCCTTGCCGGTTGCGACAGCATTGTGTCAATGTACTGACACATTGATCCAACGGCGGAGGCATCCGGTGGTCAGCGAGTCGAAGGTTGTCGCATTGGTGAATGTCGCCGGCGTGCCGGCCACGTCCGCGACGCTTGCTTGCGCCCGCGATTATCTGATGCGCATTCGGCGAGCTCGGATCTTCGGCATCGCGCTCGGTCTGGTCGCCGGATTCGGACCGCTGGCGGGTGAGGACGGACAGTCGCTCGTCGTGCCGCGGATGTTCGCGGGTTACCTGATCGGGCTGCTGCTGAGCGAGCTCTTCAGGCAGGGGCCGGCCCGGCAGCGGATGCGCGCTGCGGCGTTGCAGCCGCGGTCGAGTGCCGACCTGGTGCCGCGCGTCGGTCGGGTGCTGCCGTGGCTGACCCTGGTGCCGCTACTGGCGACGCCGGTGCTGGCCGTGGGCTGGCATCCGCGCGGCGTGACTCGGTTCTCCGATGCGAACGGTGACTGCACAGGTGCGGCCTCGTGGCCGCGGATGTCCACGTTGCTCGTCGTCGCGGGCCTCGCCGCGGCCGCCCTGGTTGCGACCGTGCTCATCCTTCGCCGACTGGCTCGACGCGCGTTGCCCGCCGAGGACGAGACCCTGCTCACGCTCGAATGTGCGCTGCGATTGCGGTCGGCCCGGTCGGCGACCGCCGCGGCCACGGCGCTGGGGCTCATCCTTGTGTCGGGCATCGCCGAGTCGATCTACACGGGCATGCACTCCTACGTCTGCCGATCGCCTCTGACCAACGACTTCTCCTCGTTCGGCAACGTCTACTCGTGGGCTCCGTCGGTGGCGCCCTGGCTCCAGAAGGTCTCGCTCGTGCTGTTCCTCAGTGCGTTTCCGGTGTGGTGGTTCTGCCAACGACTCCCGGTGCCGGGCCAGGGCCGGCGACCGGTCGGCACATGATCATCTCGGTCGACAGTGGGTCGACGGTCCCGCCGTACGAGCAGGTCCGCGAGCAGATCGCCAACATGGCCGTCAGCGGTGTGCTGCGGCGAGGCGCCCGACTGCCCCCGATCCGGCAGCTCGCGGCCGATCTCGATCTCGCGCCGGGCACGATCAGCCGGGCCTATCGCGAGCTCGAGATGGCCGGGGTGATCGCGACCAAGGGCCGGCACGGAACGTTCGTCGTCGGTCGGCCCCCGCTCGGCCGCCGGGAGCGGCAACGACGGCTGTTGGGTGAGGCCGAGAAGTTCGCTCGTACGGCGGACCAGCTCGGCGCGACCACTGCGGAGACCCTGAAGGCACTGCAACGGGCGCTTGAGTTGTGACGGTCGAGCTGTCTCTTGCTGTCCGTTCAATCTTCGCCGCCGTCGTCGCGGGCCTTGTCCACAGTTTTGTTGCGTGTCGGGTTGGTCCACAGGTGATGGGGTTGCCGGTAAGCGTCGGTGGGTCGGGGTTAGTGTTCGAACATGCGTTCGATAAGCGAGGTGCGGCAGGGCTTCGCCGGGTGGGCGGCGGAGTTCGATCCGTCCGCGCGCACGGTCGAGGGCTGCCGGGCGGTGATGGTCGAGGCGGCCGCGATCGAGCGGATGGCGGCGGCGGTGAAGGGGCAGGCCGCCGCGCGGGTCGCGGAGTCCGGTGGCTGGCGCGAGGCGGGGGAACGCTCGGCAGCGCATGAGCTGGCTCGGGAGACCGGGTCGACGGTCGGCGCGGCGCGGGAGGTGTTGGACACCGCGCTGGTGTTGCGGGGGCTGCCGGAGCTCGCGGCCGCGGCGCGGCGCGGGGAGCTGTCCCCGCAGCAGACCAATGCGGTCGCGGCGGTCGGTGCGGTCGCACCGGAGCTGGTGTCCGATCTGATGGTTCGGGCGCAGGAGACGACGGTGGCGGAGCTGCGGGAGGAATGCGCCCGGGCCGCGGCCGCCCGCGAGCCGGACCCGGACGCGAAACGCGCGCGGATCCGCGCGCAACGCTCGCTGCGGCACTGGACCGACGCCGCCGGCGTCGGGGTGCTGCAGCTCCGCGACGCCCCTGACGTGATCGCCGGGGTGATGACCGACATCGCCCCCGCCCGCGAGGCCCTGTTCCGGGACGCCCGCACACGCGGCGAGCATGAGCGCCCGGATGCCCTCGACGCCGATGCCCTGGTCGCGACCGTGACCACCGGCCGCCACGGCAACACCACCGACCCGTCCGGCGGCACGAGCAGCTGGTCCGCCGGCGATACCGGCCGGGCGCCGCATCGGTGCGCGCCGCGGGCGAAGATCCTGGTCCGGATCGACTTCGACGCGTTGCTCCGCGGCCGCCTGATCGACGGCGAAGTCTGCGAGATCGCCGGCTACGGCCCCGTCGCCGTCGCCGCCGTTCGTGAGCTGATCGCCAGCGGCGACGCGTTCCTCACAGCCGTCGCCACCAAAGGACAACAAGTCACCGGCGTGGCGCACCTGGGCCGTAAAGCCCTCGCCTACCAAGCCACCGCACTGGAATGGATCAACCCGACCTGCGCCGCCGACGGCTGCACCCAAGCCATCCGCCTCGAAACCGACCACCGCACCCCCTGGGCCACCAGCAAAGTCACCCTCACCGACCTGCTGGACCGCCTCTGCGCTCACTGCCACCACCACAAAACCCACAACAACTGGGCCCTCACCACCGGCACCGGCAAACGCCCATTCGTCCCACCCACCGACCCCCGACACCCGCAACACAGCCCCGCCACCAACCGCGGTGACCCCACCGCCGCTTAACCCGCGCCGTGCGCCGGGCGCGATGCCGTGAGCTGTGCGCTGTGCGCGCGGTGCCGTGTCCAGTTGTCAGGTGGTGATGGCGTCGTAGTTGACGCCGGTGAGCTCTTCGGACACCGACCACAGGCGGGCCGCGACCGCGGTGTCCTTCGACCGTGGTCGCGAGTCGACCCGTTTGGGCGATCCGCGCCCCTCCTGGAAGCCGGACGGGCCGAAGTACTGGCCGCCCTCGACCTCCGGTGCGGTCGCGGCATAGAGCTGCGGCAGCGCGCCGTTCGCGTCCGACTGCGCGAGCACGCGGTTCCCCAGCGACATGACGAAACCGGCCAGTCGGTTGCCCTCCTGCTTCGGGCCGACCGACTGAAGGTTGGTCGCGGCGTAGCCGGGATGCGCGGCGACGCTGATCGTCGGCGCACCGGCCGCGGACAGCCGGCGCTGCAGCTCGTAGGCGAACAGCAGGTTGGCCAGCTTCGACTGGGAGTAGGCGCCCCACTTCTTGTAGGACCGGGTGCCCATCAGGT
>JAVEEH010000200.1 GCA_030840545.1 Frankiaceae bacterium
ACTCTAGTGGAATGACTTGACGATTCAAGTCATTGCGGTAGGGTGCGACTTGAACGTTCAAGTCCAGCGGATTGATCGAGGAGGAGCCATGCCGGCTGTCACCGTCGAGAACCCCCTGGTGCTGCCACGCGTGCAGCGGCCGGCCGCGGCCGGCACGACGGATCGTCCGGTCAAGCGCGTGGTGCAGGCCCAGCGACAGATCGAGGGAGCCGGCTTCGAGATCCGGCGCCCCTTCCCGGGTGCCGTCTCGCTCGCCGACTCGGACCCCTTCCTGCTGCTCGACCAGCTGGGCCCGCGCATCAACGGTCCGGCCGAAGCGGCCGGCGCGCCGTGGCATCCACACCGCGGGTTCGAGACCGTCAGCTATGTCATGGACGGGGAGATCTCCCATCACGACACCAACGGCGGCGGCGGTGTGATCGCGGAGGGTGACACCCAGTGGATGACCGCCGGCTCCGGCATCTTGCATGACGAGCTCCCGACCGAGCGGTCCTACCGACTGGGCGGACCGGCCCATGCCGTGCAGCTCTGGGTGAACCTGCCGAGCGGGCTCAAGCTCACCGCTCCGCGATATCAGGCAATCACTCGCGACGATCTCGTGCTGCTCACCAGCGAGGACGGCGGCGCGTTGCTGCGTCTGATCGCCGGCGACCTCGCGAACCACCACGGGCCGGGTGCAACGCACACTCCGATCGCCTACCTGCACGCGACGATCGCCCGGGGTGCCCAGCTGTCGCTGCCATGGAGCCCCGACTTCAGCGCGATGGCCTACGTCCTGACCGGACAGGGATCGGCCGGCCCGCAGGAACGTCCCGTCAGCGACCACGAGCTCGTCGAGTTCGGCCCGGGCGACAACGTCGTCCTGCGCGCCGCCGACCGGATGACCGGCGACTGGGACACACTCGACGTGCTGATTCTCGGCGGCCTGCCGATCCGGGAGCCGATCGCGCACTACGGGCCGTTCGTGATGAACACCCGCGACGAGATCCAGCAGGCCGTCGACGACTACCAGGCCGGCCGGCTCGGGATCATCCCGGCCGACCAGATGGCCCCGCGCCGCTGGTCCTGAGCCGCGTCAAACCCGCTGCCCCGCGACAACCCCTGAGGAGTCCGCGTGACAAAGATCGGCGTCATTCTCGGCAGCACCCGGCCCGGGCGCAGAGGTGCCAGCGTCGCCCGCTGGGTGATGGACATCGCGGAGCAGCGTGCGGATGCGGAGTTCGAGCTGATCGATCTGGCCGACTATCCACTGCCCCACCTCGACGAGCCACTGCCTCCATCGATGGGGCAGTACCAGAACGCGCACACCCAGCAGTGGGCCGCGAGGATCGAGCAGTACGACGGATTCATCATCGTGACCCCCGAGTACAACCACTCGACCTCAGGCGTGCTCAAGAACGCCATCGACTACCTCTACGCCGAGTGGAACAACAAGGCCGTCGGCTTCGTCTCCTACGGGGCGGTCGGGGGCGCACGGGCCGCAGAGCATCTGCGGTTGATCGCCGGCGAGCTGCAGATGGCGGACGTCCGCACGCAGGTCGCGCTGTCGATGTTCACCGACTTCGTCGACTTCGTCGACCTGGTGCCCGGGGACTACCAGGTGCAGGCGCTCGACCGGCTGATCAATGAGGTCATAGCCTGGAGCAGCGCGCTCGCGCCGCTTCGCACTGCGTCCGCCTGACGTGCACCCGCGATAGGAGAGCCCGATGCCGACGTACCAGATGGTCTATGGAGACGACGAGCAGGTCGTGCGTGAGACTTTCCATGATGTGGAAGTGCAACGCGAAGACGGCTGGGTGGTGCTGTTCCGTGGCGAGGACGCGATCCTGCGGGTGCAGGAAGCGCACGTGCAGTCGTTGGAGGAGATCACCGACTAGTCGGGCCGCACCCCAACAGGATCACGCAGCCACGACCGCCGTCGCGCTCGGCTCGAGAGCTTCGCGGACGAGGTCGGCGACATCGGTGACGAGCCGCACGTCGAGTTGCTCCCGGACCGCGGCCGGCACGTCGTCGAGGTCTGGCTCGTTGCGTCCCGGCAGGAACACCGTGGTCAGACCGGCGCGGTGTGCGGCGAGGAGCTTCTGCTTGACCCCGCCGATCGGCAGCACCCTGCCGTTGAGCGTGACCTCGCCGGTCATGCCGACGTCGGCGCGCACCGGTCGGCCGCTGGCGAGCGACGCGAGTGCTGTCACCATGGTGACGCCGGCCGACGGGCCGTCCTTGGGGATGGCACCGGCCGGGACGTGCACGTGCAGAGCCCGGTCGAGACCAGCGGGGTCGATGCCCAGCGCGTCGCCATGCGCCTTCAGATAAGACAAGGCGATGTGCGCCGACTCCTTCATCACGTCACCGAGCTGACCGGTCAGAGTCAGCTTCGCGTCACCCGGCATCGACGTGGCCTCGACGAACAAGACATCGCCACCGGCGCCGGTCACGGCAAGCCCGGTCGCAACGCCGGGCACGGCGGTGCGCTCGGCGCTCTCCGGGGTGAACCGGGGCCGGCCGAGGTAGCGGACGAGTGAGTCAGCGGTGACGAGCACGCGGTTCCCGGAGGGCTCGGCCGCCAACGCCGTCGTGACCTTGCGCAGCACTCGCGCAATCGCGCGCTCGAGCTGCCGGACACCGGCCTCTCGCGTGTGCTCACCGGCGATCAGCCGCAACGCACCGTCGTCGATGTCGACGTCAGTCGGAGCCAACGCAGCACGGGACAGCTGCCGCGGCAACAGGTGGTTACGTGCGATGGCAACCTTCTCGTCCTCGGTGTAGCCGTCGAGACGGACGACCTCCATCCGGTCGAGCAACGCCTCGGGGATCGTCTCGGCAACGTTGGCCGTGGCGAGGAACAGCACATCCGACAGGTCGAGCTCGAGCTCCAGGTAGTGGTCGCGGAACGTGTGGTTCTGCGCCGGGTCGAGCACCTCGAGCAAGGCACTCGCCGGATCGCCGCGGAAGTCGGTGCCGATCTTGTCGACCTCGTCGAGCAGCACGACCGGGTTCATCGATCCAGCTTCGCGGATCGCCCGGACGATGCGGCCCGGCAGAGCGCCGACGTAGGTGCGCCGGTGACCACGGATCTCCGCCTCGTCGCGCACGCCCCCGAGGGCGACCCGGACGAAGTTGCGCCCGAGAGCGCGCGCCACGGACTCCCCCAACGACGTCTTGCCGACGCCGGGCGGTCCGACGAGAGCGAGCACGGCTCCACTGCCACGACCGCCGATGAGCTCCATGCCGCGTTCGGTGCGCCGGGCCCGCACGGCCAGGTGCTCGACGACGCGGTCTTTCACGTCGTCGAGACCTTCATGGTCGGCGTCGAGCACCGCTCGAGCCGCAATGACGTCGGTGGTGTCCGTCGTACGCGTCGACCACGGCAGCTCCAGCACGGTGTCCAGCCAGGTGCGGATCCACCCGGCTTCCGGGCTCTGGTCACTGCCCCGCTCGAGCTTGCCGACCTCGCGAAGCGCGGCCTCGCGCACCTTGTCCGGCAGGTCAGCCTGCTCGACGCGGCCGCGGTAGTCCTCGGCGCCGTCGGGCTCGTCCTCACCGAGCTCCTTGCGGATCGCGGCGAGCTGCTGGCGCAACAGGAACTCGCGCTGGCTCTTCTCCATGCCTTCGCGCACGTCGTCACGGATACGGTCAGAGACCTCGAGCTCGGCCAGGTGGTTACGGCCCCACTCGATCAGCTTCTCCAGCCGCTCGTCGACATCCGCGTTCCCGAGCAGCCAGAGCTTCTGCTCCAGGCCGAGATACTGCGCATAGCCGGCCAGGTCACTGAGCGCAGCGGGGTCGGTCATCCGCTGCACGTTGTCGATGGCCTGCCAGGCGCCGCGCTGCTGCAGGATCGAGACGACCACTGCCTTGTACGACGCGGCCAGCTCACTGGTGCGGTCAGTTGCGGGAACAGCGTCGACCAGGGTGGCCCGCACCCACAGCGCCGCACCCGCGCCGGAGACACCAGCGCCGATGTGGGCCCGTTGCAGGCCGCGGACGACAGCCGCCGGCTCACCGTCGGGGAGCCGCCCGACCTGCTCGATGACGGCGAGAACACCGTCCGCGCCGTAGGCGCCATCCACCCGCGGCACCAGCAGCAGCCGGGAGTCGGCCGCCGAGCGGGCCGCGTCGACGGCCGCCTGGGCCTCGTTGTCGAGCACGATCGGTGCCACCATGCCGGGCAGCACCACCTCGTCGGCCAAGGGCAGAACGGGCAGGTCGAAGGTCTCGGTCATTCAGTTCTCCTTGCGTCAACCAGGCTCAACGTGGCCGACCCCGAATGCCTTCCCGGCCGCGGTCGCGTTCGCGCTGAGCAGAAGGCGTGGGCGATGATTCAGGCGATGATTCATCGGTCGGCGGGACTCCGCCGGTGACGCACGGTGAGCGGGGTAGGCCGATGGAGACGCAGACCGGAGACCCGGTCGAGGGGGTGGCGTTCCCGCGGTTGTCGCCGGAGCAGGTCACCCGGTTGTTGTCGCTGTGCCAGGCCCAGGCGGTGTCGGTCGGCGACGTCCTGTACGTCGCCGGCGAGCGCGACTACGACTTCTTCTATGTCGAGTCGGGCGAGGTCGAGATCGTGCGCGGGGCGACGCCCGATGCCCCGGCGGAGGTCGTCGCGCGGCACGGTCCCGGCCGGTTCCTCGGTGAGCTCAACCTGTTGACCGGCCAGGCGGCTTATGTGACGGCCAAGGTCAGCGCACCGGGCATGGTCTTCCGGATGACGCGGGACCGTTTCCGGAAGCTGATGGCGGAGGACGCGGACCTGTCCGACCTGATCCTGCGCGCGTTCATGGCCCGCCGCGAAATCCTCCGGACCGGCGACGGCGCGCGCAGCGTCGAGATGGTGGGCAGTGAGCTGTCGGCATCGGCGCAGGCCCTGCGCAACTGGGCCGCAAGGCAGCGCCTGCCGCACGTCTGGTTCGACGTCGACGAGCCGGCTGGTGCAGCACTGCTCGAGGCCATCAGCGCGACACCGGACGAGCTGCCGGTCGTCGTGACGCCGACCGCCACCATCCGGCGGGCGACACCCGGACTCGTCGCGGAGAACCTCGGTCTGTCTTACCGGCGGGTCGACGGCCGCACATCCGACGTCATCGTCATCGGCGCGGGCCCGGCCGGACTCGCCGCCGCGGTCTACGGCGCGTCCGAAGGTCTCGACACGATGCTCTTCGACGCGGTGTCCATCGGCGGTCAAGCCGCCGCGAGTGCACGGATCGAGAACTACCTCGGCTTCCCCTCGGGACTCGCCGGCGCGGAGCTGACCAGCCTGGCCCTGATCCAGGCGCAGAAGTTCGGCGCCGTCGTATCCACGCCGTGTCAGGTGTCACGGCTGCACTCCGGCGACGGGCATCTGCACGTCTCGCTGACAGACGGTGAGGAGATCCATACGCGCGCCGTGGTCATCGCCACCGGCGCCCGCTACCGGACGTTGCCGCTGCCGGACTGGGGGAAGTTCGAGGGGGCCGGCATCTACTACGCGGCCACGGAGATGGAAGCGCGCACCTGCGCCGCCCGGCCCGTCACCGTCGTCGGCGGCGCTAACTCGGCCGGGCAGGCCGCGCTGTTCCTCGCCGGTCGGGGCAGCGAGGTGACGATGGCGGTGCGCAGCCCCGAGCTGGACCGCAACATGTCCCGGTATCTCGTCGACCGGATCCTGGCAACGCCCGGCATCACGGTTCGGCTGGGCACGGAGGTCACCGCACTCGCCGGCGACGACGCGCTGCGCGGTGTCACCGTCACCGAGAGGGGCACGGCCGCCGCCACCGACCTGCCGTGCCGCGGGCTGTTCTGCTTCATCGGTGCGATTCCGGCCACCGACTGGCTCACCGATGTCGCGCTCGACAGCGATGGCTTCGTCTACACGGACACTCAGCTCGACGCCGTCGTGCTGCCGGCGGGCTGGGACATGCTCGGACGTCGGCCCCACCCGTTCGAGACCAGCGTGCCGGGCGTGTTCGCCGTCGGGGATGTTCGACACGGCTCGATGAAACGGGTCGCCGCCGCGGTCGGCGAGGGCGCCAGCGCGATCCGGTCGGTGCACGCCGTTGTCGGCACGTGAGGCGATAACGGACCAAGTCAGGCGTACGTGGGCCGCACGTGGCGGGCAAACCTAGCCGTAACGACATGACCGCGCGTATGTTCGGGCCGAGCGTCTTACCGCGCTGCTGGCAAGTGGGGGTTTGCGACCTCGGGTCCTCCTGGGTTCCTTCACCAGCTACACACGCTGAGAGGAATCCATCCCATGGACCGTCGACTGTGCATCCTTGCTGTCTCGATCGCCGTCATCGCCCTGTCCGGTCCCACTGCGCAGGCGACCGGCCCGGGTGGCTGGGACCACGTGGGCCGTGGCACTTCACCCACCGTCGCCGCGCTCAACGGCAGGGTCGATGCCCTGAACAGCGACAACCCGGGGATCCTCTACGCGGGCGGCGCGTTCACCGACGCGGGCGGCAAGGCCAACGCCGACCATCTCGCGCAATGGGACGGCGCCACGTGGAGCGCGGTGAACGGCGCAGTGACCCTCAACGGTGCCGTCGACGCGATCGCCTATCACGCCGGCCATGTCTACGTCGGCGGCCAGTTCACGAACGTCGCGGGCGACTCCAACATCAACTATCTTGCCGCCTGGGACGGCTCGACCTGGTCCTCCCCGTGCGCCGGCCCGAACCCGATCACCGCCCATGTGGCCGCGCTGCAGATCATCGGCAACACCTTGTACGTCGGTGGCTCGTTCGCGGACGGCGCGGGCATCGCGGCGGCTGACTTCCTGGTCGCCTGCGACCTCACGACCGGCGCGGCAAGCGCCACGGTTCCCAGCGCAACCGAAGCCTTCAACTCCGGCGTCAACGCGCTGACCGCCGACAGCAACGGCACCCTCTATGCGGGCGGTGCGTTCATCAATCTGGAGGGTGTCACCGGGATGGATCACGTCGCCTACTACACGGGCGGCGCCTGGCACCAGATGGGTGCCGGCCAGGCTGTCAATGCCATCGTCCGCTCACTCACCGCGCATGGGACGAACGTCTACGTCGGCACCGACGCCGTAGACATCAACGGCATCGCCAGCGCCGACCACATCGCGAAATGGGACGCCCAGAACCTGATCTACAGCGCGATGGGGTCGAACGCCGCCGGCACGAACGGCTGGTTCAACAGTTACGCCTTCCTCTATGGGATGGCCACCTCCGGTCCGCTGGTCTTTGTCGCGGGCTCGTTCCAGAACGCCAACGGACAGGCGACCGCCGATGAGTTCGCGTACTTCGATGGCACCGCCTGGCACCCGCTCGGGTCGGACGGCGCGGGAAACGGGCCGCTGAACTCCGCTGTCAACGCCCTCGCCGTGTTCAGTCACCGGGTCGTCGCCGGGGGCAACTTCACCAACGCCGGTGGCGACGCCCTGGCCGATGTCATCGGCTCCCACACGATCCAGCGCCCGGATGCCCGGATCGGCACGGCGGCAGGCGGCCCCTTCACGGGCAACAACGTCTACAGCGCTGCCGGCACCGGCGAGCAGAGGGCCATCTCGGTGCAGCGGGGGCACCGCGGCAGGGTCTATGCCGACATCCAGAACGACGGCCTGACGGCGGACACGCTGAAGGTGACCGGCCCCGGCGGGGCCAACGGCTTCACCCTGACCTACTTCCACGGTGCAACGAACGTGACGTCGCAAGTGCTCGCCGGGACCTTCTCGACCGGCAGCCTGGCGCCGAGGGCGCACCTGACGCTCAAGGTGGTCATCAGGGTCGCGCACGGGAGCGCCAACTCGGGCACCTTCCTGATCACGGCCAGATCGTCCCCCGGCGTCCCGGTCGACGCCGTCAAGGCGATCGTCCACGCGACCTAGCCCCGGCTGACCGGTGGCTATCACGGTCAGCGCCCCATCGGACAGTCATGGGGTGATCGCGGCGCGCGCACCGGCCGTCTTCACGGCGGCGGACAGGCTCTCCAGGTCAAACGCCCCGTGGTGGCGGCGGCCGTTGACGAAGAAGGTCGGCGTGCCGCTCACGCCGGAGAGGTCGGCGCTGTCGACGTCGCCGTCCACCCGCGCCGCGAAGGTGCGCCGCTTGAGGTCGTCGGTGAAACGCTCGACGTCGAGACCGAGCTCCTCGGCGTAACCGACCAGGTCCGAGAACCGCAGCGCGTCCTGATGCGTGAGCAGCGCGTCGTGCATCTCCCAGAAGGCGTCTTGCGCGGCTGCGGCTTCGGTCGCCTCGGCCGCCATCCGCGCGTGCGGGTGCACGTCGTCGAGCGGGAGGTGACGCCACACGTAGGTGACGTCACTGAAGTCGGACAGGAGCTCGCGGACGGCGGGCTCCGCCTGGCCGCAGTACGGGCACTCGAGATCGCCGTATTCCACGAGCGTCACCGGCGCGACCTTCGGACCGCGGACATGGTCACGTTGCGGGTCGACCGGGTCGGCGAGGTCGACCAGGTCGCTTGTCGTCCCGAGCAGGGCGCGGGCCCTGCGGCCGGCGGGCATCAGGTCGATGACCCGGTAGACGGCCCACGTGATGACACCGGCGGTCGCGGCGGCGGCGAGGATCCCGGCCTTGGCACGCTGCAGCTGCTCCCCGTCGAAGGCGATCGACGCGATCAGCAGCGCGACGGTGAAGCCGACGCCTGCCGCCGACCCCGCACCGAGGACCGAGCCCCAACCGACGGACGGACGCAACCGTCCTTTGCTGAGTGCCGTGACGCCGTACGCCGTCCCGAGGACGCCGAGCGGCTTGCCCAGGACATAGCCCGCGAGGATGCCGAGGGTGAGTGGCGACGTGAACGCGTCGCGCAGGAACGAGGCGCTGATCGGGATGCCCGCGTTGGCAAGCGCGAAGAGCGGAACGATGGCGAAGCTCGTCCACGGATGCCACATCTGCGCCAGCTGCTCGTTGGGCGAGATGGCCGCTTCCACACTCGCGCGCGCACGCCGGGCGAGCGCGGGCGTCGGCTGCTCGCGGAAGCGCCGAAACTGCTGGCTCGCCCGTTCGAGATCGTCGCGTGCCGCGGGGTAGGCGTAGGTCAGCAGTCCCATGGCGAGGCCGACCACAAGCGGGTCGACTCCCGACTTGACCATGGCCACCCAGGCCGCGATGCCGAGGGCGGCGTAGACGAGCCCGGAGCGCACCCGAAAAGCCCGCACGACGAGAAGCACGGCGAACACACCGGCCGCGACCAGGAGCGGCCGCAGATGGACGGCATCGCTGTAGAAGAAGGCGATGACCAGCAGCGCCACGATGTCATCGACGACAACGACGGTGAGCATGAACGCGCGGAGCCGGTCGGCGAAGCGCGGACCCGCCAGCGTGAGGATCCCGAGTGCGAACGCTGTGTCCGTCGACATCGCCGTGCCCCAGCCGTGGGCACCGCCGCCGCCGCCGTTGACGGCCAGGAAGATCGCGACCGACAGGACCATGCCGCCGATGCCGGCGAGCAACGGCAGCGCGACGCGGCGGATCTCGCGCAGCTCGCCGATGTCGGCCTCCCGGCGCGCCTCCAGCCCGACGAGGAAAAAGAAGAACGACATCAGGCCGCTGTTGACCCAGTCGCGGAGGCTGAGGCTGACAGACGCGTCGCCCAGTCGGACGGCGAGCACCGTGTGCCACGTGTGGTCGTAGGACTTCGTGTCGACGTTGGCCCAGACGAGCGCGGCAACCGCCGCAATGAGCAGCACGACGGCGCTGCCGGTCTCGATGTCGATGAACGACCGCAGCGGCGTCCGGAGGGCGCGGCTCCACATGGTGCGACCGGCGCCGTCATCGTCGGTGACCCTCACGACCGGCCAGTCTGCATCATCGCGACGGACCCCTTTGAGGGACCTTGGACTCTGGCTGAGGGCCTGCGGACCGGGCATCGTCATGCATCTCGCGAAGGAGACGGTGACGATGACCGTGAACAAGCAGTCACTTCTGGCGCCGGCTGAGGTTCGAGCGATCGTCGCCGCAGCGGGTCGGGCGCCGTCCGTCCACAACACGCAACCGTGGGCCATCGCCTGGGACGGTGTGGCGTTCCTCATCACCGCCGACACGTCGCGTGGGCTCACGATCACCGACCGGGACGGCCGTGAACTGGTCATCAGTTGCGGCGCAGCCCTCTACAGCCTCCGACTTGCCCTGCGGAAGTGCGGGCTCGACAGTCACGTCGTGCTGATGCCGACTGACGATCCTCGACAGTTGGCGCGCGTCGTACCGTGGCGCGGCTTGCCGGCCAGTGCCGCCGAAAGGCGCATGTTCGCAGCAATCGCACGACGCCACACTCATCGGGGGCAGTTCGATGATCGGCCGGTCAACGCCGAGCTGGCAGTCTGGCTTCAGCAAGCGGCGGGGGAAGAAGGGGCCGCGCTCCTCTACCTGACGCACCCGGGTCAGCGAGCTCATGTCCTCCACCTGGCCGGCGCGGCAGAACGCGAGCTTGCGCAAGACCCGCGCGTCCGGGACGAGATCACGGCTTGGACGCCGGCCCCGAGCGAGCGTCGACAGGACGGGGTTCCCTCCTGGGCCTACGCGCGACCCGATTCACTGGTGAGCGCCGATGAGCTTCCGGCACGCGACTTCGACCTCGGTCGGGACATCGCGCAAATGCAGGAACCTTCCCGGACCTCCGGGACACTGGCAGTGCTCGCCACAGAGGGCGACAACGCCGAGGATTGGCTTCAAGCGGGTCAGGCACTTCAGCGACTACTCGTAACAGCGGCGCAGCACTCGGTATTCGCCGCAATCCACAGCCAGGCGATCGAGTTGCCGCACACGCGATCCGAGCTTCGGCGGGAGCTCTGCACCGCGGCCACGCCGCAGTTGCTGCTGCGATTCGGCTATGCCGCCGTGCCGACGGTGCCCTCGGTGACACCGCGCCGGACAACCGATGACGTGCTGACGATCTGACCCTGACCATCGCGAGCGCGTCGCAACCGGCTGACTCGATCGCACCCGCGTAAGGGGCCTTTCGCCTCTGTGCAGGGCGCAGGCTCGGGCTGAAAGATCAACAGACCGGATCAACCACGAGAAGAAGGTCGTCATGCGCGCACTCGTCTACCAAGCACCGGGCATCAAATCCTGGGACAACGTTCCCGACCCCGCCCTTCAGACAGACACCGATGCCATCGTCCGGGTCGACGCAACCACCATCTGCGGCACCGACCTGCACATCCTGAAAGGCGACGTGCCCGCCGTCACCGCGGGCCGGATCCTCGGGCACGAAGCAGTTGGCACGGTCCAGTCAGTCGGCGGCGGCGTCAAGAATGTGCGCGTCGGCGACAAGGTGCTGGTTTCCTGCATCACCGCGTGCGGCACCTGTCGATATTGCCGAGAAAGCAGCTTTGGTCAATGCGTGGGTGGCGGCGGTTGGATCCTCGGCCACAAGATCGACGGGACACAAGCAGAGCTCGTTCGCGTGCCCTTCGCTGACACCTCCACCTACCCTGCACCTGCCGGGGTCTCGGACGAGGCGCTGCTGATGCTCGCCGACATACTGCCCACCGGCTACGAGGTCGGCGTACTCAACGGCAAGGTGCGTCCCGGCGACGTCGTCGCGATCGTGGGAGCCGGCCCTATCGGCCTGTCGGCCATTCTCGGTGCCAAGCTGCTCTCCCCCAGTCACGTCATCGCCATCGACAAGGCCGACAGTCGGCTCGAGGCAGCAAAGGGCTTCGGCGCCGACATCGTCGTCAACAACAGCCGCGAAGACGCGCTCGCCATCGTTCGTGACCTGACCGGCGGTCTGGGGGCCGACGTGTCGATAGAGGCGGTCGGAGTGCCGGCGACGTTCGAGCTCGCCACGACGCTGATCCGACCGGGCGGGCACGTTGCGAACATCGGCGTGCACGGCGAAGCCGTCACGCTGCATCTCGAAGACCTCTGGATCCGCAACGTCACGATCACCATGGGCCTGGTCGACACCTACTCGACGCCGACCCTGCTCTCACTGATGTGCAGCGGACTGCTCGACGCCGAGAAGTTCATCACGCACCACTACACGATGGACCAGATGGTCAGGGCCTACGACACCTTTGGCGACGCACCCAGGACCGGTGCCCTGAAGGTCGTCCTCACCCGCGAGTAACGCCAGCCGCACCTTGCGCCCGCTTCGCTAGGGAGACGTCGTGACGTTCGGCCCTGGCAGGCGCGCGCGGATCGGTATCGAATGACGGTGTGACACTGCTGTCGTTCGTCGGACACGGCCAGACTCGCTCCGTAGGTCGAGCAGGTTGGCTTCGTGCCGCCGTACTCGGAGCGAATGACGGGCTCGTATCGACATCCAGCCTCATGGTCGGGGTGGCCGCGAGCAGCGCCTCCGGGGCAGGCATCGTGACCGCTGGCGTGGCCGGCGTCGTTGCCGGTGCAATGGCGATGGCCGCCGGGGAGTACGTGTCGGTCAGCTCCCAGCGCGATGTCGAGGAAGCCGATCGCAGCCACGAAACACGAGAGCAGGCGCGCGATCCCGAAGGAGAACGCCGACAACTCGTCGGGATCTACCAGAGCCGGGGGCTTCCTCGCCCACTCGCCGAGGAGGTCGCCAACATCATGCACGCCACCGACCCGGTCGCCGCGCACATGCGTGAGCAGCTCGGTCACACCGAACAGACGAAGGCCCGCCCGTCGCAGGCCGCGGTCGCGTCGGCCGCATCCTTTATCGCCGGCGGGCTCATTCCGTTCCTAGGCCTCATGGCACCGAGTCGGTCCGGGAGACTCATCTCGATCGCGGCGGTGACCATTCTCGGGCTGGCCTGCGCCGGCATCCTGGGTGCCCGGGTTGCCGGCGTGCCCATGACTCACCCCACCGTGCGCGTCGTCCTTGGCGGGAGCGCTGCGATGGCTGTGACTGCACTTGTCGGGCACCTTGTTCACCTGTCCGGCGCGTGAGCAACCCTCGCCGCGGGCCAGCAGCTGGTCATTGCCATCAAGGCAAGAGATGAACAGACGCGGCTCATCGCCCATCCAGCAGGGCATGGACGGCAGCGTGCACCCGATCAGCGACGGCTGACGGCCTCGAAGCCTCTAGCTTGCCGTCGAGGTGAAGGAATGCCAATCCGTGTACGACCGCCCAGAGCGCGGTCGACAGCGCCGCCACGTCTGCTCCCGGGAAGCACCGCCGGACGATGCTGTCTAGGTATGCGGAGATGATGTTGGTTGCCGCCACCCGGTTGCCACTGTCGCGGTCGCACGGCTCACTGAACATGACCCGGAACAGTGCGGGTCGCTCGATGGCGAACCGGACGTAGGCGAGCGCGACCGCGGCGAGGTCGTCGACGCTGGACGGCTCGGCGTGTGCCGCGGTCAGATAATCGGCGAGTTGCCGGTAGCCGACGGCGGCCACCGCGGAGACCAGTGCGTCGCGGTCGGCGTAATGGCGATAGGGGGCGGACGGAGCGACCCCGGCCCGACGGGCGACGGCGCGAAGCGACAGCGCGGCGGTCCCGCCCTCCTCGAGCAACTCGAGCGCGGCATGCACGCACGCGACCCGGAGATCGCCATGGTGGTACGGGGACGTCGCCTGTGGCATCGATCACTCTCGCTGGACGTTGACGGCGTGAACACCGGTACCTAATGTGAGCGGCGTTCACATGGTACGACGTCCATCCACTTGAAGGAGCGTCCTCGCGATGAAAGCCGCCGTCTACTACGAAACAGGCTCGCCGGACGTGTTCCGTTACGAGGACGTGCCCGACCCGGAGCCCGGACCCGGCGAGATCCTCGTCGCGATCCAGGCGATCAGCATCGAAGGTGGCGACACCCTCAACCGGCTCGGCGGGGAAATGACCGGTCGCCCGCACATCGTCGGCTACCAAGCTGCAGGGACCGTCCTCGAAGTCGGCGAGGGTGTCGACCGGTTCGCAGTCGGCAACCGGGTCGTGACGGTAGGGCTGAACGGTTCACACGCCGAGAAACGGGTCGTCGCGCAGAGTTTCGCCTGGCCCGTCCCGGACGGACTCGACAGCAACGAAGCGGCGTGCATACCGGTGCCGTTCGGGACCGCGCACGACTGCCTGTTCGAGTTCGGCCGGATGCAACCGGGTGAGACCGTGCTCATCCACGCCGGCGCCGGCGGGGTCGGGATCGCCGCCATCCAGATGGCCAAGCAGGCGGGCGCGCATGTGCTCGCCACCGCTTCGAGTGACGACCGGCTCGAACGGCTCAAGCCGCTCGGGCTCGACGCCGGCATCAACTACGCGACGCACGACTTCGTCGCCGAGTGCCGACGGCTCACCGACGGACGGGGTGCCGACGTCATCGTCGACTCCATCGGCGGTTTGACCCTTCAACGCAGCCTGGCGGCGCTGGCTTACCGCGGACGATGCATCAGCGTCGGCGACGCAAGCAGAACCGTCGCGGACCCCCTCGACATCTCAACCCTCCGGCCGAACAACCAGACCCTCGCGGGCTTCTTCCTCGGCGCCGAACTCTTCCTCGGCACCCGCGCCCACGGCATGGTCGCCCAGCAAATCGACGCCGTCGCGGCCGGCACCCTGCAGGTCGTCATCGATCGAAGCTTCGCACTCGCCGACGCCGCCGAAGCCCACCGCTACATCGAGAGCCGACAGGCGATCGGCCGCGTCCTGCTCATCCCGTAACGGGCCGGGTTTCTGCACGTCGCCCGACGCCGGGACGTCGCGGGGCGTCCGCGGCGATGCCAGTCGTAGTCGTCCTACATGGTCAACGTTCGAGTCGTTCGCGGTCCCAGTCGGCCGTGGTCGCCGCGGCTCGGTAGGTGCTGTCCAGGAAGGTCATCAGCGTCTCGTCCGGGTTCGGTGCCGTACGCACCACTTCGTATGGCAGCACGAACTCTCCGAGCTCCTCACTCCAGGCCGCCTCCGATGGTTGGACGGGGAGGTCCGCGTACCCAAGCGGGGTCGGGTACGCATAGCTGTAGAACAGGCCTTCGGCGGCGCCGTCGGGCCAGTAGCCGCAGCTGCTCACTTCGTGTGAGTACGCCTCAAGCATGACGTGCGGGCCACAGTTCGGGGCACCGCCGGGGTGCGGCGGTGCGGTCCGCCCGGAGAAGCGTGTGGTCGCTAGGTCGAGTCCGCCCCAGAACAGGTGCACCGGACTGGCTTTGCCGACGAAGCCGCTGCGGAACCGTTCGAGCACCGGCACCATGCGGGTGAGCGCGAGCCAGAAGCGCTGCGCCTGTTCCGGGTCGTAGGACTTGTGTTGGTCGTCGTCGGTGAACGCAATCGCGTCCGGAATCTCAACCGGCATTGACCACACGGACGTGCCAAGGCCGAGGCCGTCGAGGTGATTCATGAATTCGCCGTAGAACGCGGAGACCGGCCCGGCCCGCAATGGCATCGACCGCTGCGGACCGGACACCGTGGTGATCTGCAACGCGTGCTCGCGCAGGTCGAGGTCGATCTGGAAGCCTTCACCGCTCGGATGCCGCATCAGCGACGTGGTGAGTCCGCAAGCGGTCACGTAGAGCGGGACGTTCCACCAGTGGTTGACAAGCGGTGTGTTGCTCATGCGGACCTTGCCGATGATCTGCAGCCTCAACTGCAGGGTGTCGCGGGTGCCCCGCCACTGTGCGAGTGGAAGCGTCGGCCACGCACTTGCGCTCATCTCAGCGGCGCCGTGGACGATTCGGTAGTTAGCAATCGCAATCGCCTTCTCCTTAGGCTCGAGCTCGGAGCCTGAAGCATGGGCAGCATCAGGAG
>JAVEEH010000221.1 GCA_030840545.1 Frankiaceae bacterium
GCCGCGGCGGCCATGCGGGCCGGGCTGATCGACGAGTACGCGATCGTCACCCACCCGGTCCTGGTGGGCGGCGGCACGCCGTTCTTCACGGCCCTGGACAACTGGGTGAACCTGAACCTGGTGGAGAGCCGGACGTTTCCCGACGGCGTGCTCCTGACCAGGTACGAGACCAGGCGCTGAATACCCGAGCCGATCTTCCCGATGTCAGAGGCGCGTCAGTCGCCACTTGAGGGTCGGGCCGGCCGCGTCGTGCGCAAGGACGACCGGCGTCGACACTCCCGCGACGGTGAGCGTGCCGACGACAGTGCCGGCGGTGAGTCGGTTTCCGGATGGGACGTGCAGCTGCAGCTGGACGGCGTACTTCTGGCCCGGCGTCGAGACGACGCTCAGGCTGCGTTGGGTGACGAGCGGCACGTCGGTGCGCCACGGTGCGTGCAGGGTGCCGACGACGGTGCCGGAGGTCGCGAGGGTGACGCGGGTCACGACCGTTGGCGCCGCGTCGGCGAGGCGACGGCCGAGGGCCAGCGCGGGCTGGAGGAGCGCGCCGGTCTTCTTGGCGTGCTGGCCGAGGACGACGCCGTAGACGACGCTCGGCTTGCCGTCAACGGTCCGCCGAGCGGCGAACGCCCAGCAGCCACCCGCCGCGGCGTGGGAGCCGGTCTTGATGCCGATGAAGCCGTGGTGGCCGATCTCGTAGTCGTAGTTGAACAGCGTGCCGGCAACCGGGAACGTTGCGACCGGCTGCCGCACGATCGCCGCGAACGTCGGCAGCGTCATCGCCTTCTGCGCCAGCGTCAGCTGATCGACCGCGGTGCTGGCCGTCTGCGGAGACGTGCCGTCGGGGTCGGCGTAGTGCGTGTGCGTGAGGCCGAGTTGCTTTGCGGTGGCGTTCATCTTCGTCAGGAACGCCGCGACCGACCCGGCGTCCCAGCGCGCCAGCATCACCGCGACGTTGTTGGCGGACGGGATGAGCAGCGCTTGGAGCGCCTTGTATTCGCTGAGCCGCTCACCTGCTTGCTCCGCGAGGACGGACTGCTGCTGCGCGGCGCGGTGGTGATAGTCGGCCACGTCGGCTGTGGTGACGCGCAACGAAGGTCCGTTGCCGTGCGCGCCGAGCGGGTGGTCGGTCAGGACCTGGTAGGCCGTCATCATCTTGGCGAGGCTCGCGATCGGTGCCGGCTGGGCGCCGGTGGCCGGCCAGGCAAGGGTTGCGCTGCCGGCGACCGTGACCGCGGCCTGTCCCTCGGTCGGCCAGGGCATCTTGGCCGCTCCGCCGGGCACGGTGATCGTTGCGGCATAAGCGGCTTTCACCTGCTGCTTGGGCACTCCACGGGTCCACTGGTAGATGCCGCCGCCGATCACGAGCAGGATCACCACGATCAGGGTGAACCCGATCTTGCGCAGGACGCCGCCGCCCTCCCGACCGCCGTAGGACGAGTACGACGAGCGACGCCTGGGCGGGCGGTCGAGGGAGACGGAACGGCGGCGGGCCATGGCCGGGGCTCCTTGGCGGTGGGGGGAAGTTGACCTGCGTTTGTGAATGCCCCGCGCGGCGTCTTCGCCTGCGCTGGCTGAAAGGCCACGCTAGCCCAGGAAGTCGTCCAGCATCGGCAACAGCAGGTCGGCGCGGCGCGTCACCTGCATGTGCGTCGTGTTGGGCAGGATCGCGAGCTGCGAGCCGGGGATGAGCTGCTGCATGAGGGCAGCGTGCTCGTTCGTGGTGAAGTCGCGGTCGCCCAAGACGAGCAGGACCGGCGCGGTGATCGCGGCGAGCTGTTCGTCGGTCCAGCCCTTGAGGTCAGCGTTCGACGCGGACAGCATCGCCAGGAACTCGTCGAAGTGGTCGGGGTGCGGCGACAGCCGCTTGTATTCGGCAGCGAAATCCTGGAAGTCCTGCTGCGTGGGCATGATCGGTGACGTCGCGAACTTCGACGGATCAGCGAGATCGGGGTGCATCCCGTCGGGTCGGACGCTGACCGAGATCGGTACGACGCTGCGCACTCGGTCGGGGTGGCTGACCGCGAGCTCCATCGTCACGGCGCCGCCCATGCTGTGGCCCAGGACGTGCGCGCGGTCGATGCCGAGGTGGTCGAGCAGCCCGACGACGTCGGCGGCGAGCGCGGCCGGCGTGATCGCACGCCCGGTGTCGGCGGTGCGCCCGTGTCCCTGCATCTCGACGCCGATCACCCGGTGCTTGCGCGCCAGCGTCGGGATCAGCCCGGCGAAGTTGAGATCGATGCTGAGCATGCCGCCGTGGAGGAGGACGAGCGGCGTCCCTTCGCCGTACGTCTCGTAGTACATGTGCACGCCGTTGACGTCGGCGTAGCCACTGTCAGTTGTCACTAGTCGGGGGTGCGACCGGTGTAGGCGAGCAGCCGTTGCTGCGGCGTCGCGTCGTCGGAGACGGGAATCTCGGGCGCGAAGATGCCCTTGCGCTGCTCGGCGGTGAAGCGGCCGTGGATGGTCGTGTAGGCCGCCTGGGCGAGGCCGGCGGGCATCGTGGCATCCGTGCCGGTCGCCTTGGCGACGTCCCAGCCGTGCAGGAGACAGTCGGCGAAGGCGATACCGAGAGCGGGCATCGTCTTGTCGATGACGCCATCTTGGCTGAACACGGCGATGACATCGGAGCTGGCCTGCGCGAAGTCGTCGGTGGGCTTGTCGCTCACCGTGTCGGATGGGTTCGGCCCGGGCGGTGACGCGCTCTCGCCACGCCCGGCGCTGGCGAAGTAACGCTGCGTCTCGAGCATGTGGTTGAGCAGGTCACGTGTCTTCCACTCGGGGCAGGGCGTCGACGCGTCGAGGTCGCGGACGGCGGCGACGTTGTCACCGGTCCACGCGCTCGCCCGGCGGTAGAGATCCAGCAGATCGAGCTCCATCGTCATGCTCCTCTCCTCCTGTTCCGCCTACCCGACGATCCCGTGGTGAACCGGGATCACGCGCTGGTCGGACCCATCACGCTGAACGTCGTGCCACCCGGGTCGGTCGCTCTGGCCATCCGCCCGTAGGGCGTGTCCTCCGCCTCCTGGGTGACTGTGCCGCCGAGCTCCTTCGCCCGGGCCAGCGTGGCGTCGGTGTCCTCGACCGCGAAGTAGGTGCCCCAGTGCGGCGAGTCGTCGGCGCCGAGGAAGCTCGTCGCGTCCATGATCCCGGCGATCGCGTCAGGGCCGGGCTCGCCCAGCGTCGTGTAGCGAAACTCCGGGGTGTCGGACATCGTGTGCGTGTCCCAGCCGAAGACGTCGCGGTAGAACGCCACGGCGCGGTCGTAGTCGCGAGTCAGCAGCTCGAACCAGCCCGGCGCGCCCGGCTCGCCGAGCACCGTGAACCCCGAGAAGTCCTTCGGCTGCCACAGCCCGATCGCAGCGCCGGTCGGGTCGATCAGCACGGCCATGATCCCCGTGTCGCCGACCGTCATGGGCGGGACGATGACCTGCGCGCCCGCCGCCACCGCGGTCTCGACGGTCTTGTCGGCGTCCTCGACAGCCAGGTAGACGCTCCAGAAGGCCGGTGCCGGCTGGCCGGCCTCCGCGCCCATCCCACCGGCGATCGGTACGCCGTCCCGCGCCCACATCCAGTAGCCGCCGAACTCCGCGTTCTGTTCCAGAGCGGTCCAGCCGAACAGGTCGCTGTAGAACGTCCGCGCCGCCGAGGTGTCGGAGGTCATCAGGTCGATCCAGCACGGTGCCCCGGTCGGGGCGGCGGCTCGCGTGGTCATCTCGGGCTCCCATCGATGGTCGTCACAGGAGTAGACGATCACACTGACCTGAACTCATCGGTCAGGTTGGGTGAACCCGGAGCAACGATGAGTTCGAGCCAGGAGAGGCGTCTGCATGTCCATGAGCCGAGTCACCTGCCACATGTCCATCTCGCTCGACGGCTTCGTCGCCGGGCCCGACCAGAGCGTCGACAACCCGATCGGTGTCGGCGGCCTGAGGCTGCACAAGTGGCACTTCGAGCCCCTGCACGAGGTCGACATCCCGGTCCGGGACAACCTCCTCGCGCCCAAGGGTGCCTACGTCATGGGCCGCAACATGTTCGGGCCGATCCGCGGCGCGTGGAGCGACGACTGGCGCGGCTGGTGGGGCGACGAGCCGCCGTACCACGCACCGGTCTTTGTCCTCACCCACCACGCGCACGACCCCATCGAGATGGACGGCGGCACGACGTTCCACTTCGTCACCGACGGCTTCGAGGCGGCGATGGAGCAGGCGAAGGCCGTTGCCGGTGACGCCGAGGTCGACATCGCCGGGGGAGCGTCGACCGTCCGGCAGGCGCTGAGCGTGGGCGCGATCGATGAGCTGATGCTCGACATCGTCCCGGTCCTGCTGGGCAGCGGCGAGCGCCTGTTCGACGGCGTGGGCGATCTCGCGCTCGAACCGGTCGAGGTCGTCGACTCGCCGCACGCCACGCACGTGCGCTACCGCATCACGTAGGTCGCCGGCGCCCGAACTTTGGACGTCAACCCGGACACCGCGAGCGTGATGTGTCCGGATCCGCGTCCAAAGTTCGGGGGACCCGTGACCATCGCGGCGGCCGCTCGTTGATAGAACCGAACCCTGTTCTGTCTGCCTGCCTGCCCCGGAAGGACCTCGGTGAGCCCGTTGCGCCCCCGTCCCGTCGTCGTCACCGCCGCCTGTGCCGTTCTCGGCCTCGCGGGCGCTGCCGCCGCGGCCGTCGCTGTCCATCCCGAGTTCCTCCCCGGCGTCGCGGCCTACACCGCGACGCACGACGTCGGCGCGTCGACAGCAGCAACAGCCGCCACAGCCATCCCGCCCGCGACGCCGCGGGCGCACTGCGGCCCCGGCTCCCTGCCCGAGACCGGCCGCCAGGGCCGCGTCCCGCTCGCCGACTACACCAGCGGCCGCGCCGCCAAGGGCTACACCTGCAACGCCACCCAGATCGGGCACATCGGCAGCACCGGCGGCTTCAAGACGTTCCGTTACGTCGACACTGCCGGCCGCGTCTGCGCCTTTTACGACGGCACCCTGCTCTTCCCGACGAGTGTCTTCCACAACCAGGAGTCCGGCGGCACGGTCGTCCTCGACATGTCCGACCCGGCGCGCCCGATCGAGACCGACCGCCTGCGCACACCGGCGATGG
>JAVEEH010000277.1 GCA_030840545.1 Frankiaceae bacterium
CGTTTCGACTCGCGGTGCGGGCTGGACCCTTCGCTCTGCGTGGACGGCATGTTGGACACGACGGTCCAGTGCGACGGCGCGTCGACGACGAAGGTGAACGACGCTTTGAGGTCGGGCTGGTCGAAACATGCGTACATGCGGTGCGCGTCGAACGTCTCGAACTGGGTGTAGAGGTAGGTCTCCTTGTCCACCCGGTCGGTAAACCGGTGCAGACCCTCGCCCGTGCGCATGAACACGCAGTCGGCGACGACGCGCAGCTGGTTGGACTCGGCCAGCGCGGGCAGCTCGAGGCGTTGCCCCGTGAACGCGCTCGCCACGTCGATCGGGGTGCCGTTGAGCGTCGCTTCCAACACCCGGTGGGCCGTGATGTCGATGTGCGTCGTCGTACCCGGCTCGGTGCAGGCGAACTGCACGACCGACGTCGACCGGAAGACGGGGCTGTCGGTCGGAGCGAGGGTGAGGTCGAGCTCCACGTCGTAACGAGCGACATCGAGCAGCCGAGCGCGCTCCCGCGCCTCGTCCCGGGTCAGATTCTCTGCTGCCACGGGATGGAGTCTGTCACGGCAGGGGATGATGTCCGACATGGTGAGTGCTGACTTCTGGTTCGATCCCATCTGTCCCTGGGCCTGGATCTCCAGCCGCTGGATCCTCGAAGTCGAGCGGGTCCGGGACGTCGAGGTGCGCTGGCACGTGATGTCGCTGGCGGTGCTCAACGAAGGTCGTGACCTGCCGGAGGACTACCGCAAGGGGATGGCCGCCGCATGGGGTCCGGTGCGCGTCTGCATCGCCGCACGGGAGGAGCACGGTGACGAGATCCTCCTGCCGCTCTACACGGCGCTCGGCAACCGCTATCACCTCGAGAAGGCGCCCAAGGACCGGGTGACACTCGTCGAGGCATTGGCCGAGGTCGGGCTTCCGGAGTCGCTCGCCGATGCGGCCGAGACCGACAAGTACGACGCTGCTTTGCGCGCCTCGCATCACGAAGGCATGGATCCGGTCGGCATGGAGGTCGGCACGCCGGTGATCCACGTCGACGGCATCGCTTTCTTCGGCCCGGTCGTGACGCCCACTCCGCGCGGCGAGGCGGCCGGCCGGTTGTGGGACGGGGTCGTCCTCGTCGCCGGCACGGACGGTTTCTATGAGCTGAAACGGACTCGCGACCGCCCGCCCATCTTCGACTGACGCCCAGCAATCGCGCGATAGGGCCCATAGAGGGGCCGCATTGCGCGATTGTCCGCGACAACGGCCGCGGGACGCGGCATCCTGGGCGCATGGGGGACAAGCCGGCGAAGTACTGGGACCACGAGCAGTGCGCCTGGGCGCGCTGCCCCGACGCTGCTGACGCCTCGGCGCCGCCGGACGACCTGGTCGTGCCCGAGCAGGCGACGATCGAGCAGGAGTCGGTAGGCACGGCCTAACCCGCCGACGTACGCTCGGGGTGACAACGACGTCATCGCCGGGAGGGCACCCCGTGGCCGCTGCACAGACCGATCTCATCGTCCGCGACTCGATCTACATCGACGGCGCATGGGTCGCCTCCGATGGCAAGGACAGCATCGACGTCGAGAACCCGGCCACCGAGGAAATCATCGGCCGGATCCCCGCGGGCACGGCGTCCGACGTCGATCGGGCCGTCAAGGCCGCGCGAGCGGCGCAGGACGACTGGGCCGCCACCTCGCCGGAGGAGCGGGGCAAGTTCCTCTCGCGGCTGCAGGAGGCCGTCACCGCGCGGCACGGCGAGATCGCCAAGACGATCGCGCAGGAGATGGGCGCGCCGATCAAGATCTCGGAGATGGTGCAGGCCGGACTGCCGATCGCCGACATCGCCACGGCCGCGCAGCTCGCCACGTCGTTCGAGTGGGAGCGCCAGATCGGCAACTCGACCGTCGTCATCGAGCCGATCGGTGTCGTCGGAGCGATCACGCCGTGGAACTACCCGCTGCACCAGGTCACGGCGAAGGTCGCCTATGCGCTGGCCGCGGGTTGCACCGTCGTGCTCAAGCCGAGCGAGATCGCACCGCTGTGCACGTTCCTGCTCTTCGACGCCATCCACGAGGTCGGGCTGCCGGCCGGAGTCGTCAACCTCGTCTCCGGCGACGGCAAGACGGTCGGTGAGGCGATCGCCGCGCATCCCGACATCGACATGGTGTCCTTCACCGGCTCGACCCGCGCCGGCAAGCGGGTTGCGGAGCTTGGCGCGCAGACGGTGAAGAAGGTCGCTCTGGAGCTCGGCGGCAAGTCGGCCAACGTGATCCTTCCGGACGCCGACCTCGCTAAGGCCGTCAAGGTCGGCGTGGGCAACTGCTATCTCAACTCCGGCCAGACCTGCACCGCCTGGACACGCATGCTCGTGCACTCGTCCCAGTACGACGAAGCCGTCGAGATTGCGGCGAAGACCGCCGAGGGCTACACCGTGGGCGACCCGTTCGACGAGGGGACCCGGTTGGGTCCGTTGGTGTCCAAGGCTCAGCGCGACCGGGTCGCGTCCTACATCGAGACGGGCAAGGCTGAAGGCGCCCGCGTGGTCGCCGGCGGCGACAGCCAGCCGCTGCCCAAGGGCTACTTCGTCTCGCCGACGGTTTTCGCGGACGTCACGACCGACATGACCATCGCGCAGGAGGAGATCTTCGGGCCCGTGCTGTCGATCCTCAAGTACGAGGACGAGGACGAGGCACTGCGGATCGCCAACGACTCGATCTACGGGCTCGCGGGCGGTGTGTGGTCCGGCGATGTCGAGCATGCGAAGGCGTTCGCGCGCAAGATGAAAACCGGCCAGGTCGACATCAACGGCGGGTCGTTCAACGTCGCGGCGCCCTTCGGTGGCTACAAGCAGTCCGGTGTCGGTCGCGAGCTCGGCCCGTTCGGGCTCGAAGAGTTCACTCAGCCGAAGTCGCTTCAGCTCTGAGTGAGAAGCGGTGCAGCTCGAAACGCTCGCCACGTGGATCTCGCTGCGCTCGACCACTAGTGCTCGCTGCCTTCGAGATGCACCGCTCCACGGCGACGTCTGCATCGGCGGGGCTTCGCTCGGGCTAGCGGGTCCGGGCTAGTAGGCGATGCGCATGGGTAGACCGCGAGTGTCTACGGCTCCGTCGGTGAGGACGGTGGCTGTGCCGTCGGCCCAGCGGCCGGCGACGTAAGCGCAGGCGAGTGCGTCCAGTGCGTCGTCAGGTGCCGCGGGGCGGGGAGCGGCAGCCACCAGGTCCGTGACCGCCGGCCACACCGTCGCCAGTGCGCTGATCCGTTGGGCGTGGCCCTCGGGGGTCTTCTTCGCCGCCAGGTCGCGCCCGGCGAGTGAGCGGAAGGCCAGCTCCGGATGCGCCTCGACCACTCGCACGGTGTCCGCGGCTGACAGGCACTCGTCGACGGCGCGGACGGCGCGCACGATGCCGAACGCCTGCGCGGACATCGACGCGCCACCCCGTGCGGCAAGCACGGCGCGCGCTTCGGCGTAGGTCGCGCAGTCGAGCACGGGACGCACCGGCGCCGCGAAGACGCTCGACCGGCGCGGGCCGAGCAGCCGACGGGCCTCCACGTCACAGGCGCGGGTGCCCGCGTCCGGGAGGCCGATCGGGATGTCGATCGCGATCGCATCGGCGTCCTCCGCGAGGATCCCGGCGATGTCGGTGCTCCAGCGCCACGTCGGTCCGGTGTCGTCGACCAGTGCTGCCAGCCAGCCACCGCGGCAGCCGTCGACACCGATGACCCGCACGTCGGCGATACTGCCTCACCGTGCGCGTCTATCTGGGATCAGACCACGCCGGCTTCGAGCTGAAGCAGCGGCTCGTCGAGCACCTCACCGGGCTCGGTCACGAGGCGGTCGACTGCGGCCCGCCGGCCTACGACGCGGAGGACGACTACCCGCCCTATGTGCTGCTCGCCGCCACTCGCGTCGCGGCCGATCCGGGCAGTGCAGGCATCGTCCTCGGCGGCAGCGGCAACGGCGAGGCGATCGCAGCGAACAAGGTGCGCGGCATCCGGTGCGCGCTCGCGTTCAGCGATGACACGGCGCGGCTCAGTCGTGAGCACAACGACGCCAACGTGCTCAGCCTGGGTGCGCGCATGTACGACGAGGCCACCGCAGTGCACTTCGCGGAGATCTTTCTCTCGACGGCGTTCAGCGGCGACGAGCGACACGTACGCCGCCTCGCCCAGGTCGGCGCCTACGAGGCGTCGGGCGAGCTGCCACCGCTGCCGCCACCGCCGGCCGGCTGAGCCGCCGGTCCGGAAGGCCGCCGACCCGGCGGGCCGGGCAGCGCCGGCCGTGGCTGCGACCGTGGCCGGTAAGACACCTGCACCAGCCGCTCTGCCTCGGCCACGTCGGACTCGGTCGGACGGGACACGTCACGAGCCCGCATCGACCCCTGTACGCCGAGCTGTGACGGTCCGCCGCCGGTCAAGGCACTCGCGGCTCGCTCGTCGCCGGAGCCGCCGGAGCGGCCGGCGCCCCGGGGTGAGCCGCCGGGTCTCGGGGGTGGCGCCATCGCCCCACGGTAGCCATGCATGTCAATCCTGGGGGTGTCGCATCTTTCGTCCCAACAGTTACAGTTGCGACGATCATGACGGACCAGGGCTCGGGTCAGCGTGGGGGGCCGGTCGCGCGCTTGCGCGCTGCTCGCCGTCGCGTTGCGCTGCTCGCAGCACCTGAGTCGCCGCGGGCGAAGGGCCTGACGCTCGGCGCGCTGGTCCTCCTGACCGGCGCCGTGGCACTCATCACCACGAGCGGCGGCATCGGCGCCGCACCGCCACTCACCCTCGCCGTGCCCGTCATGCTCGGTGGCTTCCTCCTGGAGCGGCCGGCGCTGCGGGTGCTGCTGGGCGTCGTCGCTGCGGCGTTCGTGGCAGAGGTGGTCGACAAGGGTTGGACCACCGTGCGTCCCGGCTCGGCCGTCGTCCTCGTCATCGTCGGCGCGATCGCGGTGGAGCTCGTCCGTGACCGGGAGCGTCTCGGCCTGTCCCTCGGTCGTGGCGAGTCGATGCTGCTCGAGCTTCGCGACCAGCTCGGCCGGCAAGGTGAGCTGCCGCAGCTGCCGGCCGGATGGTCCGCCGACATCGCGCAGCGGTCTGCAGGTGGATCGACGTTCGGCGGCGACTTCATGGTGTCGACGCTGACCGACCACGGCAAGCGACTCGAGCTCGCCCTCGTCGACGTGTCCGGCAAGGGCCTCGACGCCGGCACCCGGGCGTTGCTGCTCTCCGGCGCCCTCGGGGGCCTGCTCGGGGCGGTCGCTCCCGAGCGGTTCCTGTCCGCAGCCAACGAATACCTGCTCCGGCAGGAGTGGGACGAAGGCTTCGCCACCGCGCTGCACATCACCATCGACCTCGAGAGCGGGCACTACCGGCTGACCAGCGCCGGACATCCACCGGCCGCGCACTACGCCGGTGGCAGCGGCCGGTGGGGAATGGTCGACCAGGACGGGATGGCCCTCGGGCTCGTGCCCGACGTGCAGTTCGGAGTCAGCGAAGGACACCTCGCGAGCTTCGACGCTTTGCTGCTCTACACCGACGGGCTCGTCGAGGTCCCCGGCCGCGACCTCTCCGACGGGATCGACCGGCTGCTCGGCGCGGCCGAAGGGCTCATCCCGCGCGGGTTCGCCGGCGGCGCGACGCTGCTGATCGACACGGTCGCGCCGGAGGCCAGTGACGACCGCGCCGTCGTGCTCATCTGGCGCTCCTGACCTCTCCTTGGGTGCCGACCCTCGTCAGGGTCGTGGCCGCACTTCCGACCGCGGAGCCGTGGCCAGGACCGCATAGGCCGACGCCGCCCACTCGGTCAGGAGCGGCCGGGTGTCGGCCGGGTCGATGACGTCCTCGACGAGGAACGCCTCCGCAGTTCGAAACGGTGACCGCACGGTTTCGAGCCGTTCCGCGATCTCAGCCTTGAGCCGCTCAGCGTCGGCGCCCGCCTCGGCCAGCATCCGCTTGAAGGCGACCTCGAGCCCACCCTCGACCGGCAACGAACCCCAGTCGCCGGAAGGCCACGCGACCCGATACGTATAGCGGTGATGCGGGCGATGGGCCGCGCCCGCGACCCCGAAGACGCGCCGGATCAACACCGACGCCCACGGCACCGTGCACTGGTAGACCGCGGCGAGAGCACGCGCTCCGTGCCGGATGGTGCCGGCCCGCTCGGCGGTGCTCCCGATGATGAAGCCAGGCTGGTCGACGAGATGCACGATCGGCAGCCGGAACGTCTCCGCGAGGTCGATGAACCGGGCCATCTTGTCCGCTCCCTCGGCCGTCATGCCACCGCCGTAGAAGGCCGGATCGCTCGCCAGCACCGCGACCGGCCAGCCGTCGAGCCGGGCCAGCGCCGTGACCGTCGACCGGGCGAAACGACGCCCGAGCTCGAGCACCGACCCCGTGTCACACACCGTGGCGAGCAGCCGGCGGACGTCGTACGGCGTGCGTCGGTCGTGCGGCACCAGGTCGCGCAACGTCGCGTCCCGCCGGCCCGGGTCGTCGCCGACGTCATCGAGCCGTGGTGGCAGCGCGGCCGCGCTGGACGGGAGATAACCGAGCACCGCGCGCACCGCCGCGAACGCGGCCTCCTCGTCGTCGACGACCAGGTCGACGGTGCCGGCTCGTTCGACCACGTCGATGCCGCCGAGGGCCTCCTTGTCGACCGATTCGCCCATCCCGGCCTCGACGACGGCGGGGCCGGCGACGAACACCTGGCTGATGCCGCGCACGCCGATCGCCACGTGGCTCGACACCAGCCGGGCGGCGCCGAGTCCGGCGACCGGCCCGAGCGCGCAGGCGACGACCGGCACTCGCGCGAGGTTGGCGACGACGTGGTCCCACCCTGGGTTGTAAGGCACATAGGTGCGACCGGAGTCCTCGAGCGTCTTGACGCTGCCGCCGCCGCCGGTGCCGTCGATGAGGCGGATGAGGGGTACGCCGGTCTCGCCGGCCATCCGCTCGGCGAGCACCTGTTTCTCGTGGATCGACGCGTCGGCAGCGCCACCGCGCACGGTGAAGTCGTCCGCGGCGACGACGACCCGATGCCCCGCGACACGTCCGAAGCCGGTGACGAAGTTGGTCGGGACGAGGTCGATCAGCGCACCCTCGTCGTCGTAGGTCGCCGTCCCGGTCAACGTGCCGACCTCGCGCCAGGTGCCGGGGTCGATCAGCCGGTCGATGCGTTCGCGGACCGTCAACCGTCCCGCGTCGTGCTGGCGGGTGACGCGCTCGTCGCCGCCCATCTGCGCGGCGAGCTCGTGCCGTCTCGCGAGCTCGGCGAGCTCGGCGTCCCACTCACCCATCGGCGTCCTCGTGCTGAACCACCGCGCCGGTGGCAAGCAGGCGTTGCACCTCGTCGTCGTCGAAGCCCCAGTCGCGCAGTGCGCCGGTCGTGTCCTCGCCGGGCAGTCGCGACGGTCCGGCGATGGCACCCGGGGTCCGGTCGAAGCGCGGCGCCGGAGCCGGCTGGGTGACACCGTCGATCTCGACGAGCGTCTGCCGGGCGTGCACATGCGGGTGGTCCTTCGCCTCGCCGAGCCGCAGCACCGGGGCGACGCACGCGTCCACCCCGTCAAACAGCGCGGCCCACTCGTCGCGCGGCTTGGACGCGAAGGTGTCAGCGAACAGCGCGCGCATCGCCGGCCACTGCGCGATGTCGTGCTGTGCCGGCACCCGGTCGGTGATGTCGAGCACGCGGACCAGCTCGGCGAAGAACTGTCGTTCCAGTGCACCGACCGCGACGTACTCGCCGTCCGCGCACTTGTAGGTGTCGTAGAACGGGGCGCCGCCGTCGAGGAGGTTGGTGCCGTGCTCGTCCTGCCAGATGCCCGCCGCGAGATGACTGTGCACCATCGCCGTCAGGGTGGCGACGCCATCAACCATCGCCACGTCGACGACCTGACCCTTGCCACTCGTCGCGCGTTCGACCAGCGCGGCGAGGACGCCGGTGACGAGAAACATCGACCCGCCGCCGAAGTCGGCGACGAGGTTGATCGGGGGCACCGGTTTGCGGCCCGGTTCGCCGATCGCACCGATCGCGCCGACGATCGAGGCGTAGTCGATGTCGTGGCCGGCACGCTGCGCGAGCGGGCCGTCCTGACCCCAACCGGTCATGCGGGCGTAGACGAGCCGCGGGTTGCGGGCCAGCAGGGCGTCCGGGCCGATGCCCAGCCGCTCCGCGACGCCGGGGCGAAACGCCTCGACGAAGACGTCGGCGTTGTCAGCCAGCCGTCGTACGACGTCAGGACCTTCCGCACTCTTGAGGTCGACGGCCACCGAGCGGCGACCGCGAGCGAGCGTGTCCCCGCGGAACGGCACGAGGGAGAGGCCCGGACCGCTGGCCCGGTCGACTCGCAGCACCTCGGCACCGAGGTCGGCCAGCACCATGCAGCCCAGCGGCGCCGGCCCGATGCCGGCGACTTCGACGACACGCACACCGTGCAGCGGACCCGAACCCATGCGGGCGATCCTGTCAGGCGGGCACCGGCGCCGGGATCCGGGCCAGCGCCGATCGCACCCGGCCGAAGCGCTCGTCCTCGTCGTTCCACTGTCGAGCCGCGGTGGCGAGCTCGTCGCGGCTGCGGCCGACGAAGTTCCACGCCATCACGATCGGCTCCGGGAACGGCTCGCCCCCGATCAGCAGTGCCCGCGCCGGCCCGTCGGTGGACAGGCTCAGCTCGTCACGGTCGATGCCCAGGTAGGCGAGTGCACCCGGCGTGACCCGCGTGCCGTCGACGATGACGGCGCCGGCCAGGACGATCAATGCGTGCTCGAACCTGCGCTGCACCGGCACGGTGGTCGCGGCACGCAGCCGCAGGTCGACGCCGACCAGGGGCGTGTCGGCACGGGCTGCCGAAGCGGCGCCGGCGAACTCGCCGACCAGCACCCGGGCGTCCGCGCCGGGGAGCTCGACCTGTGGCAGGTCGGCGTGGTGCTCGAACGATGCGGGACCGTGTCGGGTCGCGTCCGGCTGGGCGACCCAGAACTGCACGCCGTGCATCTCGCCCTCGTATTGGGGGGTTGCCTCCTCGGCGTGCGCGACACCCTGACCGGCCGTCATCAGGTTGAGCTGGCCGGGACGGATGAGCTGCTCGGAGCCGAGCGAGTCGTGGTGCAGCAGCTCACCGGCGATCAACCAGGTGACCGTGTGCAGACCGGTGTGCGGGTGCGGGCCGATGTCGACGCCGTTGTCCTGCGTCACCGACATCGGACCCATGTGATCGGCGAAGCACCACGCACCGACCGTGCGCCGTGGTCGCCGCGGCAGGACCCGGCGCACCGGGACGGCGCCGACCATGGCCTCGCGACCCGGGATGATCTCGACGCCGTTCGCCCCGACCGGGGGGGCCGCTGCGCCGCTCGCCGGGGCATCGGCTGTGGTGACGGGACCGCTCATGCGGACAGTCTGCCCCCGCCGCGGCCGGGCGTTAGGAGGCGACGCCCGCTGATGCCCGCTGCACCGCCGTCGCGAGCAGCTCGGTGAGCTCCGCGGCCGGGTCGGCGAGCCACTGCTCGTAGGCGGCCACGGCGGCGCCGAGCATGAGGTGTCCGGCGAGACGCGGCTGCAACCCGCCGGGGTCACTGCCGGTCCGGGACGCGACGAACTCCGCGACGACGCGGCGCCATTCGGCGTACATCAGCGTCGAGTGCGCCTGCAGGCTGGGCACCGACAGGATCAGCGACATCCGCTGCCGGTGCACGGCGACCTGGTCGGGAGCCAGCGCGTTGAACGACACGATCGCCTCGCGCAGCGCATCGCCGAGCGGCTGGGTCGCCGGTGCCGCCGCCAACGACGCCCGCAGCTGCCCCAGACCTTCGTCGAACCGTCCCCAGACCACGTCGTTCTTGGAGGCGAAGTAGCGGAAGAACGTCCGGCGGCTGATGCCGGCCGCGGCCGCGATGTCCTCCACCGTGGTGGCGTCGAAGCCGACCGTGCTGAACAACCGCATGGCCACCCGCTCCAGCTCCTCGGGGGTCGTTGCCGGGGGACGTCCCACCCGCGTCACGACATCGGTCACATCCGCACTATGGACGCTAGTGGCACCCTGTGCCAATATTCGCCACACCACGACTTTGGAGGCAGCCATGAGCCAGACAACCGTCGAGCCGGCCGTCGAGACCGGCACCGAGGCGGAGGCGCCGCAGGACGAGGTGCTCGCCGAGCTGCTGATCGAGGAGATCTCGATCGACGGCATGTGCGGCGTCTACTAGCCGCGGCCCTTCCACCATGGCCCGTTACGTCCTGCACCCGCAGGTCGGTCTTCGCGAGGAGAAGTTCGGCGCGTTGGCCTACCACTACGGCAATCGCCGGTTGACGTTCCTGAACGACGATCGCCTCGTGGCCGTCGTTCGCACCGGCGGCGATCACGACGACATCGAGGGCGCCTTCGACGCCGCGGGAGTCCCCGCAGCGCAGCGGCCGGCGTTCCTTGTTGTGCTCGAGCGGCTGCGTGCCGCGGAGGTGGTGACGTGCGAGTAACCGAACGGATGGCTCAGGGGCTCGACGCCCCGATCTGTCTGACCTGGGAGCTGACCTACGGGTGCAACCTCGCCTGCGTGCACTGCCTGTCTTCAAGCGGCAAACGCGATCCGCGCGAACTGACGACGTCGCAGCTGTTCGCCGTCGTCGACGAGCTCGCCGCGATGCAGGTGTTCTACGTCAACATCGGTGGTGGCGAGCCGACGCTGCGCCCGGACTTCTGGGAGCTTCTCGACTACTGCGTGGCCAGCAAGGTCGGGGTGAAGTTCTCCACCAACGGGTCGCGCATCACGCCGGCGATCGCTCAACGCCTCGCGGCCACCGACTACGTCGACGTACAGATCTCCATCGACGGCGCTGACGCTCCCACCAATGACGCGATCCGGGGCCCGGGCTCCTTCGGCACGGCCACGGCGGCGATGCAGCACCTGCACGCGGCAGGCTTCAAGGACTTCAAGGTCTCCGTCGTCGTCACTCGCGACAACGTCGAGCAGCTCGACGACTTCCTTGCTCTCACAAGGCGTTACGCCGCGCAGCTGCGCCTCACCCGGCTGCGACCGTCAGGTCGCGGCGCCGACGTCTGGGACGCACTGCACGTCACCGCGGATCAGCAGCGGACGCTGTATCGCTGGCTGCTCGACCACCCCGACGTCCTGACGGGGGACTCGTTCTTCCATCTCTCGGCGCTCGGCGAGCCGTTGCCCGGCCTCAACCTCTGCGGCGCGGGTCGGGTCGTGTGCCTCATCGACCCGGTCGGTGACGTCTATGCGTGCCCGTTCGTGCTGCACGAGCAGTTCAAGGCCGGCAACGTGCGCGAGCCCGGCGGCTTCACGAGCGTCTGGCGTGAGTCGTCGCTGTTCACCGAGCTGCGCCAACCTGACTCGGCCGGTGCGTGCGCGTCGTGCGGCTCCTACGACGCCTGTCGGGGTGGCTGCATGGCGGCCAAGTTCTTCACCGGACTGCCGCTCGACGGTCCGGACCCGGAGTGCGTGCTCGGTCACGGCGAAGCCGCGCTGCTGCGCGCATCGGCCCGGCCGGACACCGGCCCGGGGCACTCGCGCCGAGGGCCGATCCTCGTGACGCTTTCCCGTCGGCCATCCGCCGAGGCAGTGGGCTGATGGCGAAGAACGCCTGGTTCGAGACCGTCGCCGAGGCGCAGCGGCGGGCGAAGCGCCGGCTGCCCAAGTCGGTCTACAGCGCGCTGCTTGCCGGGTCCGAGACGGGTCGGACCTACCGCGACAACATCGAAGCGTTCGGCGAGCTGGGGTTCGCCCCTCACATCGGTGGGTTGTTCGCGCAGCGCGACACGGCGACCAGTGTCATGGGCCAGCCGATCTCGATGCCGGTCATCATCTCGCCGACCGGGGTGCAGGCCGTTCATCCCGACGGCGAGGTGGCCGTCGCGCGAGCGGCCGCGGCGCGCGGCACCGCGATCGGGCTGAGCTCGTTCGCGAGCAAGCCGATCGAGGAGGTTGCCGCGGCCAACCCGCAGGTGTTGTTCCAGGTCTACTGGAACGGCACCCGCGACGTCATCGTGCAACGGATGGAGCGCGCTCGCGCAGCCGGCGCGACCGGTCTCATCCTCACTCTCGACTGGTCGTTCTCGCACAGCCGCGACTGGGGCAGCCCCGCGATCCCGCAGACGATGGATCTCAAGACGATGATGCGGTTCGCGCCGGAGGTGCTCGCCCGCCCGTCCTACCTCAGGGACTGGCTGCGCACCGGTCACGTCCCCGACCTGACTGTGCCCAACCTGGCCGCGCCCGGTGAGCCGGCACCGACATTCTTCGGTGCCTATGGCGAGTGGATGCAGACACCGCCGGCGACGTGGGACGACGTCGCGTGGATGCGCGAGCAGTGGGGCGGCCCGTTCATGCTCAAGGGCATCGTCCGTGTCGACGACGCGAAGGCGGCGGTTGCGGCGGGTGTCAGCGCGATCTCCGTGTCCAACCACGGCGGCAACAACCTCGACGGGACGCCGGCGTCGATCCGCGCCCTGCCCGAGGTGGTCGCGGCGGTGGGCGACCAGATCGAGGTCGTCCTCGACGGTGGGGTTCGCCGGGGGAGCGACGTCGTCAAGGCACTCGCGCTCGGCGCCCGGGCGGTCATGATCGGCC
>JAVEEH010000290.1 GCA_030840545.1 Frankiaceae bacterium
GGGTGCACGTGAGCGGGGCCGGCACCGCTGGCACGCAGGCGCTCACTGTGAACCGCACCGGCCGGCTGCGGATCACGGTCCCGGTCGGCGCCGGCGGCAAAACGGGCAGCGCAACGGTGACCATCACTCCGGCCGCCTGAGCCGAGACCGACTCAGGGGGTCAAGAAGCGGGAGCCGGCGCTACGGCTCCCGCGAGTGCGGCGGCCGCCGTCGTCGGCCACGACGGCAGCGAGGCGAGCCGGGCCATCACGTCTCCACCGGCGGACTCGCTGAGGTCAAAGGGCACGAGCAGCAGGGTCACCCGGTCGAAGGTGCCCCGGCCGAGAGTGACGATGGCGGGATCGATGGAGTGGAACCAGCCCACCCGCACGATCCGGTCGGCCAGCCGGAGTCGTCGAGGGTGATCTCCGGTCCAGGCATCCATGTTGAGCGAGACACGGGTGATGGCGCCGCCCACGTGTTCGCTGACTGCCGGCACCAGGTCGCGCAGCTCGCGCGCGGCGTCCCCGCTGCGCGGCCACCAGGCGCCCTCGAACCCGGCTGCAGACGCAGGCGCCCAGAGCAACCGGCCGACGGCGGCGTCGAGGACGGCACTGGTCACGACTGCCGCACGTGCTTCGGCCCGCTCGAACAGATGCATCCGCGTTCCAGCGCGCCGGCTGCCGTCGCCAGGCAGAAGCGGGAGGCGATGGGGTCATGGCGGGCCAGGGCGTGGCCGCATTCACACTGCCCGGCGGGCGGAGCCTGCAGACGCAACGGCGACACCGTCACGAGGTCGCCTGCTCCGGCGTTTGGATCCAGCGCTGCCACGTCGTTGCGGCGAGCGTCACCCGGCGATGACAGTCCGGACACGGCGCGGAGAGCAGCCGCTTGGCCGCCGACCAGTAGGTGAAGGACTCGGCCGGGATGGGCGACCGGCAGTAGGCGCAGGGCACGGCCGGAACGAGGTCATCCACGGTCGCAGGTTGGGTCATCGGCCTCGCCGCCTCCGGAAGGAAGTCACGAGCGGCGAGGGAGCACAAGGTCCGGACAGATCCAGGCGCGCTGAGGGTTCGAGTGTCGCACGGAACAGCCACTCGGGATACCGAATCGGCGATCAGGCGTAGCGTGAGGTCGTTCCGCGAGCCTGAGGCTGTCCAGCCCTCTGCATTCCTCGGCCCGTCCGCACTGGAGACGGGTTCGACGATGAATGCACCGACGGCGACGACGCCCTACGACCGGCAGACCAGCGACTACGGAACGTTACTGGCCGAGGTGCGGCGGGCTCGGCTGCTCGACCGGTCAGGCTTCGCCTACCTCCCCCGCGGCATCGCCATCTCAGCGATGCTGATCGCCGGCCTGGCGGCTTTCCTCTTCCTGGGCAACTCCTGGTGGCAGCTCGCCATCGCGTCCTACTTCGCCGTGGCGTTCACCCAGCTCGGCTTCCTCGGGCATGACGCCGGACATCAGCAGATCTTCCGCAGCAAACGACGCAACGACCGCCTCGGCCTGCTGCTGTCCAACCTCGGCGTCGGCCTCAGCTATGGCTGGTGGGTGGACAAGCACAACCGTCACCATCGCCACCCCAACGAGGTCGGCAGCGACCCCGACGTGCAGCGCAACGTCCTCGCCTGGACCCCCTCCCAGGCGGACAGCCAGCGTGGCCCGCTGCGCTTCGTGGCACGGCACCAGGCGGCGTTCTTCTTTCCGCTGTTGCTGCTGGAGGCGTGGAACCTTCATGTCGGGAGCGTGCGCACGCTGCTCGTCCGACCGCGCGAGCGCCTGGTCGAGATCGCCTTGCTCACCGTGCACGCAGGCGGCTGTCTCGCGCTGTTGCTCGTCGTCCTCTCGCCGCTGAAGGCGTTGGCATTTGTCGCCGTCCAGCAGTCGTTGTTCGGCCTCTATCTAGGCTGCAGCTTCGCGCCCAACCACAAAGGCATGCAGATCCTCGAAGGTGCCTCTGCCGCGGATTTCCTGCGCCGGCAGGTGCTCACCTCGCGCAACGTCACGGGTGGCCGCGCGACCGCCGCGATGCTGGGCGGGTTGAACTACCAGATCGAGCACCACCTCTTCCCCAGCATGCCGAGCCACAACCTGCGCCGGTGCCAACCGCTGGTGAAGGCGTTCTGTGCCGCGCACGACGTGGCCTACTGCGAGACGAGCCTCATCGAGTCTTACGCGCGGGTGCTGCGCTATCTGCACGGCGTGCGCCCGGTCGAGCGGCTGCTGCCGCTTCCGTCAGGCGCGGATGCGTAGCGGTAGCGCCCGCGGTCCGCGCACCTGACCCTCCGACCAACGCACCGCGTCGGCGTCGGCCAGCTCGAAGTCGGGGTAGGCGGCGAGCCAGGTCTGCAACGCGACGGTGAGCTCCATCCGAGCCAGGTGCGACCCGACGCATCGGTGAATCCCGACACCGAACGCCAGATGGCGGTTGACCTCTCGATCGAGCACCACATCGTCAGCATCGGCGAAAGCCGCCGGGTCGCGGTTGGCGGACGGGAACGGCAGCAGCACCCAATCATCGGCCTTCATCGGGCACCCGTTCCAGTCCATGTCCTCCTTGACCAGCCGCGCCATCGTCACCGGTGCATAGGCGCGAAGCAGCTCTTCGATGGCCTTCGGCATGAGCTCCGGCTCCGCGACCAGCCGGTCGCGGTCGGCGGGTGTGCGGGCGAGATGCCAGATCGAGGCACCGATCGCACTCCAGGTCGTGTCGATGCCGGCGATGAGCAGCAGCGCGATGGTGCGCGCGACCTCGAACACGTCGAGCTTTCGCCCGTCGACCTCTGAGTCGAGCAGCAGGCTGATGAGATCGTTCTGCGGCGCGTCGGCGTGCGCCGTGATGTGCCCTTGCAGATAGTCGAACAGCGGCACCATGCCGGCGACCCGTTCCTCGATGGGCAGTGACACGCCTTCGAGCACATGGTGGACGAACCGGCGGAACATATCGGCGTCGGACTCGGGCAGGCCGAGCATGTTCGCGATGACCCGCACCGGGATGTGTTGCGCATAGTCGGCGGCCGCGTCGACGACGTCGCGGCCGCGCAGCTGCTCGACCAGCTCCTCGCAGTAGGCCCGGGTCGACGGCTCGAGCGCGGCGATGGCGCGCGGGGAGAACACCGGCAACAGAACCTTGCGCGCCTGCTTGTGGAACGGCGGGTCGGAGGAGATCGGCGGCGCGGTGCCGACCGGCGCGAGCTCGATCGGCGCGCGGAACTTGCTGACCACAACACTGCGGGAGCTGAAGCGCTCGGTGTCATAGGCGATGGCAACGACGTCCTCGTGCCGGGTTGGCAGCCATACGCCCCCGTATCGCTCCGAGTGAGCGACCGGGCAGGTCGACCTCAGCTCGTCCCAGATCGCATACGGGTCAGCCGCCCACACCTCGTCGGTGTGGTCGAAGTCCTTCGCCCAGTCGGCAACGCGGTCGTGCAGACCCATCAGCTCGTCTCCTCCATGGCGACTGCCCCTTCGGGACAGTTGGCGACCGCAAGCTGGGCCTGATGCTCAAGGCCGGCCGGCACCGGCCCGGCGCCGATCTCACGCCCATTGCCGAGGTCGTCCGCGGCGAACAGCTCCGGCGCGGCGAGATAACAGCGGCCATGACCCTGGCACCGGTCCTGGTCGACATGGACCTTCATCATCGCCGACACCCTATTCGCGGCCGCGGGATACCGGGCACCTCCCGCGGCGTGGGCCCGGACTGTTCGCGAATGAACGGGGTAACCAGGTTTGCGTGGGCACCCGGTCAGTGGTCGGCTGGCTTGCGTTGCTGGTCGTCTCGGCGGCGGCCTGTGCGGGGCCCTCCGGCACCACGGACGACTTCCGGCACAAAGTCTCGCGCACCGCCGCCAGCATCGACAGTGACGTTCAGACCGCGCTGCTGACCGCGCAGCTGGCCCTGCGCGAGCGGCTGGCCCTGCCCTACGCCGCAACGACCATCAGCCAGGTCGAGGATGACGCGACATCGGCGCAGAGCACGCTCGACACGAGGCAGCCACCGACTACCGCCGCGCATGACCTTCTGCAGCACGCCGACACGGTCCTGCAACCCGCGATCAGCGCGCTCACCGACACCCGCATCGCCCTGCGCGCTCGCAACATCGACCAGCTGCCCGCACTGATCCGCCGGCTGCAAGGGGCGAACCACGACCTCGAGCAGCTCTACCAGGCCGTCTCGTGAGCAAGCTGGCCTCGATCACGCTCGGGATCCTGACGGCGATCGGTGGCTTCCTCGACATCGGAGAGCTGGTCACCGGCTCACTCACCGGCGCCCGGTTCGGGATGTCCCTGGCTTGGGTCGTCGTGCTCGGAGTGGCCGCGATCATGCTCTACGCCGACATGTCCGGCCGGATCGCCGCCATCACCGGGCGGGCCGTCTTCGACATCGTGCGCGAACGGCTGGGGCCGCGCGCCGGTCTGGTCAACCTGGTCGCCTCGTTCCTCATCAACTTCCTGACCCTCGCCGCCGAGATCGGCGGTGTCGCGCTGGCGCTCGATCTCGCGAGCGACGTGAGCTACCTCCTGTGGGTGCCGCTCGTCTCGTTGCTGGCCTGGGTCGTCATCTGGCGGCTGCCCTACCAGGCGATGGAACGCGTCTACGGGCTGATGGGGCTCGCTCTCATCGTCTTCGTCGTCGCGCTCGTCAAGCTGCACCCAAGCTGGAGCGGGCTGTGGCACGGGGCGAGCCACCCGACCGTGCCAACGGGCGAAGGACATCCGACCTGGTTCTACTACGCGATCGCGTTGTTCGGAGCCGCGATCACGCCGTACGAGGTGTTCTTCTTCTCCTCCGGCGCGATCGAAGAGGGCTGGACACGCAAGGACCTCGCCGAGTCGCGCGCCAACATCCTGGTCGGGTTCCCGCTCGGCGGCGCGCTCACGATCGCCTGGATGGCGCTCGCGGCGGTCGTGCTGCAGCCCCGCGGCATCTCCGTCGACCATCTCGGCCAGGCGGGGCTGCCCGTCGCCTTCGCGTTGGGCAAGGTCGGCGTCGCCTTCATGCTCGTCGGGTTCTTCGCGGCGACCTTCGGCGCCGCGATGGAGGTGACGTTGTCCTCCGGCTACATCCTTGGCCAATACCTCGGGTGGTCCTGGGGCAAGAAGCTGCGACCACGCGAGGCCCCGAGGTTCTACGCCGTCTGCCTGCTCGTCCTGTTCGGCGCGACGGGGCTCGTGCTGACGACCATTGACCCGGTCAAGCTGACCGAGTACGCGGTCGTCCTGTCGGCCGTCGCGCTGCCGCTCACCTACTTTCCGATCCTCGTCGTGGCCAATGACCGCACCTATCTCGGCGACGATGTGAACAGCTGGTGGATGAACCTGCTCGGCACCGGATTCCTCGTCGTGATCGTCGTCGCGTCCGCGGCAGCGATTCCGCTGATGATCGCCACGAAGGCGGGGTTGTAGCGATGACCATGCCGCCGACCATTGATATCGGCCGAGCTCTCCTCGACCGGCTGGTCACGGACGTCGACGGTCGGCCGTTGGGCCGCGTGGACGACATCGAGCTCCGGACCCCAGAGGCGGGAGGTCCGCCGGTGATCGAGGCGATCCTCTGCGGACCGATGGCGTTGGGGCCGCGGCTCGGTGGCCGGGTCGGCACGTGGTGGCTGTCGGTCGGCCGCCGGCTCAGACCGGAGTCGAACCCGGAGCCGGTGCGGATTCCGCTGGCGCTGGTCACGGAGCTGCGTCCGGGTGAAGTCCGACTGAGCATCAGCCGCGACGACGCCGGAACTCTTCAGCTTCGTGACTGGGTCCTGGACAAGCTGATCGCGCCGCTGCCCGGTTCCGGGGTGGCGACATGACGGTTGCAGAGCTGCTCGCGTGTGAGGTCGTCGATGCCAACGGCGACGTCGTCGGCGAGGTCCACGACCTGCGCTTCGAACGCCGCGGTGCCGGTGCCGCGGCGGGCTACCACCTGCACTACCTGATGTTCTCCTCCGGCTCGGTCTTCCGGCGCCTCGGCTACGGCTACGGCGAGATGAAGGGGCCCTGGGCGCTGATGCACGCGCTGCGCTGGCTCGCCGCTCATCGAGGGTGGGCCGTCGGCTGGGAGCACGTGACCCGCATCGAAGGACGCCGCATCCACATCGACATGCCGGTGAGCGCCTGCCGCTCGATCCTCGACCTGACCGGAGGCGACTAGTCGTGACCGACGGCCTCGTGGTGCTGATCGCATGGGTGGAGTTCGCCATCCTCCTGATCGCGCTGCTCGCGTTCCTGCTCCATCCGACCAGCAAGGATCCTGCAGCCGAACGCGAACGTGACCTGAGCGACCCGTCAACGGATGACCAACCCCCCGGATTCTCGGGCAGCCTCGGCTAGGTCGGCTCGATCGGGTCGACCCGCTTGAGGAACGACCGGATGGACAGGAAGTCCGAGAGCGACTGCTTGTGCTCGTCGCAAGCGACCCAGATCTTCTCGCGGTCCGGCGTGTGCAGCTTGGGGTTGTTCCACACCACCGACCAGGTCGCCACTGACCGGCATCCCCGCGCCGAGCAGATCGCCAGGTCCGCTTCCGCTTCCACCCGTCCAGTCTGGCAGGTTGAGCACATGGCCAGCCCCCGGCAGCTCGGCATCGGAGAACGGGCAATCGACTTCGTCCGGCCCGGCGCCTCGGGCGCACCGGAACGCTTCTACGCACACGCCGGTGGACGCCCGACCGTGCTCGTCTTTCCCGGCGTCGGACCGGACTCGGGCACCGCGGCCCTCGCCGATCGGCTCGCCGGATACGCGAACGCGGACCTGCACTGGGTGACCGCGGAGCCCCCGTCGGCAGACAGCGAGCGCCGGACCTGGTCGGATCCCGAGCACACCCTCGCGGCGGCGTACGGCGGTGACCCGTCCCGGCCGACCATCGTCGTCCTCGATCCCAACCTGCGCATCGTCGGAGTCGTCGCGGGTGACGGCATCGCGGACGAGGTCGTCCGGCTCCTCGAGGTCGCGAGCCATCGCGATGTGCCGATCGACGTCGTAGGACAGGCCCCGGTGCTGCTGATCCCCCGGGTGCTCGACGCAACGCATCGAGACGGCCTCATCCGGGTCTGGCAGGAGGACGGCGCGGAGGCGACGGGCGTCGCCCGGGCCGGCGGCGACGTTCTCGACGCCGACGTCAAGCGGCGGCGGGACCACGTCGTCCGCAACCCGGAGCTTCTACGCGACCTGACCGCTGCTGTCGGCCGGCGCATCATGCCGGAGATTCGCAAGGCGTTCGCATTCCACGCGACCCGGTTCGAGGGGTTCAAGATCGCTTGCTACGACGCCACCAGCGGTGGCTTCTTCCGATCTCATCGCGACAACCTGACGCCGTCGACCGCACGCCGGGTCTTCGCCCTGACGCTCAACCTCAACGATGACTACTCGGGCGGGCAGCTGCGCTTCCCCGAGTACGGCAACCAGCGCTATCGCCCCGACGCTGGCACCGCACTGGTGTTCTCGTGTGCCCACCTGCACGAGGTGCTCGATGTCACCGACGGCCGGCGCTTCGTGCTGCTGAGCTTCCTCTACGGCGAACCGGACAACGCCTAGCCGGCCGCGGTGTCAGCCCATCACCGTGAAGCTGCTGTCCTGGTTGACCGGCCGGCGCCTGGAGTAGTGCGAGAGATCGACGGTGAGGCCGGTGTGCTCCAGCTGCAGCGACACCGGATCCGTGTCGTGGTCGCGCCCGTTCTCGGATGCCTCCACGATCGCAGCGATGAAGCGACCGACCACCGGAGCGTTCTTGAACTGGTTGCCGCTGGTGCCGATCGCGACGTAGAAGCCGGGCAGGGCAGTGCGGTCGTAGATGGGGATCCAGTCGTCGCTCACGTCGTAGACGCCGGCGATGCCGCGGGCCGTCTCCGGGATCGTCAGGCCGGGGAGACGCCGGGCCACCCGGAGCACCTGGGCCCGGTAGACCGGTTGGGTGGGGTTGGGGTCGTAGGCGTCGGGGTCGTCCAGCCACTGCATCGGATCGCACTCGGGCTCGACCCCTCCGACCATCAACCCGTCACCCGGTGTGCCGCGGAAGTAGGTGCCGAGATCGAGGTCGGCGACCAGCGGTCCGGGCGCTCCTCCAGCGTTGTAACCCGGTGGTGCCGGCAGGTGGTGCACCTCCTGGCGCATCGGCCGTGTGCTCACGGTGAAGTCGCCGAGCACGTCGGCCAGCGCGTTGATCCGGGCCGAGTGCGGCCCTGCGACGTTGACGACGACGGGTGCTTCAAGAACCTCCGCGGAGGTGAGCTCGACACCCGCGACCCGGCCGGCCCGGCGTCGCACGGCCGACACCTCCGCATGGAAGCGGAAGGAAGCGCCGATTCGTCGGGCGGCGACCATGAGGTTGTGCGCGGCCAGCTGCGGGTCGTCGATGAACCCGATGTCCGGCGTCCAATAACCGCCGAGCTCACCGTGCGGCTCGCCCCAGAACGCGTCGTCGGTGACCGGTTTCGGCGGGTAGTGGCGGGACGGGTCGAGCTGGGGCAGCCGCCGGCGGATCGTCGCCGCGTCCCACTCTTCATAGGGGATGCCGACGCGGTCGAACAGCGCCAGCACTTTCGCGACGTCCTGCTGCGGGGACTCGAGGAACAGCCCGCCGGTGCGCACGAGCCGCGCCATCCCGGCGTCATCACCACCGCCGAGATGCTCGGGCCAGCTCTCCCACCGGTGTCTGGACTCCCAAGCCGCGACAACACCAACCCAGGTCGAGTAGTTGTAACGGACGATCGCCGATGACGCACTCGTCGAGCCGGCGCCCGCCCCTGCACCCCGGTCGACGACACAGGTCCGCCGGCCATCCCGAGCCAGCTCGAGTGCGATCGAGCTGCCGATGACACCGGCACCGATGACGATCGCGTCGTAGGCCGGTCCGTCACTCACGCGCTCTCCCTCCGCGTCCGTCAGTCGACGAGGTCGAGCGCAGCCTCGACGACAGAGCGGGCGTCGAGCCGGTGGTGTCGATAGACGTCGGCGAGCCCGCCGCCCTGGCCGAACGCCGAGACACCCAGGGACGACACCGGTGCGCCGGTCTCGTTGCCCAGGAAGGCCAGCGTGTGCGGATGTCCGTCGATAAGCGTGACCAGTGGCGACGCTCGGAACGTGCGCGCGAACACGCCGTCATCGACCCCGTACGACGAACCCGCCAGCAATCCGCGCCGTGACTGCGCCGCGCGCCACAGCCGGTCGTAGGACGTCACGACCACGACGTCGGCGGCGAATCCGAGCCGGTCGAGCTCCGCCGCAGCCTCGAGCGCTTCCGGCACCAACGCCCCGACGACAGCCACGGTCACTGCCGGCTCCGACCCGGCCGTGCTCAGGCGATAGGCCCCGGCCAGCACGTCGCGGCGCCGCGCGGCCCGTCCGGCCTCGTCAGTCGGCAGCCGTGCGAGCGACTGATCGACCGGACGTGTCGTGAGCCGCAGGTAGGCGGACTCACCGTCAGGTCGCCCGAGTCGCGACAGCGCGTCGAGCAAGCACCACTCGACCTCGACGGCGAACGCCGGCTCGAAGCACGTGACGCCGGGTGTCTCCAGGCCGATGGACGGCGTCGTGATGCTCTGATGGGCACCGCCCTCCGGTGCAAGAGTCACTCCGGACGGCGTGCCGACCAGGATCGACTGACCGCCCGCATAGGTGCCGAAGACCCAGGGCTCGAGGGCCCTGCCGACGAACGGGTCATAGACAGTGCCGATCGGCAGCAACGGCTGTCCGAGCTGGGACCACGTCGCGCCCAGCTCGCCGAGCAGCCCGACAAGGTTGACCTCGGCGATGCCCAGCTCGATGTGCTGGCCGGCCGATGTCTCGCGCCAACGGACGAGCCGGTCGCCGTCCTCGGCGAACCAGTCGTGGCGATCCTGCGGCGACCAGACTCCGACCTTGTTGATCCAGCCGCCGGTGTTGGTCGAGGAGGCCACGTCGGGTGAGACCGTCACGACCCGCGCGGCGACCTCCGGGGCATCACGGGTGAGGTCGGTCAGCACCCGGCCGAGCGTCGCCTGCGTCGACTGCTCTCCCTTGTAGGACCGCCCCAGTTCGACCGGCACCGGCGGAGGCTCGGTCTCCGGCATCTTCGGCCGAGCGAGCCGAGCCGCGGTGTCGGCGCAGAGGCGTCCGGCTGCGGAGTCGGCGGCAAAGGCGCACCACGGATCGTCCGGGTCGCTGCCCAGCGTCGCCGCCAGTGCGGCGTACTGTCCCTCGCTCAACAGGGCCGAATGGTTGGCCGGATGTCCCTCGACCGGCAGCCCGCGGCCCTTGACGGTGTAAGCGAACACCACCGTCGGGCGGGTGTTGTCGACCTCGCGAAAGGTCCGGGACAGCTCCACGAGGTCATGCCCGCCGAGGTCGCGCAGCGCCAGGGCCACCTCGGAGTCGGTCAGGGACTCGAGCACCGGCCCGACTGCCAGCCGCTCGCGCAGATCGGTGGCCGGCGAACGCAGCAGCCACTGATACTCCTCGTTGCCCATGCCGTCGATGCGGGCACGCAACGCCTCACCACCGTCGCAGGCGAACAGCTCTTGCAGCCGCTTGCCGTACTTGACCTCGAGCACCTGCCAACCCGCGGCGGCAAACATCCCCTGCCATCGGGTGATCGCGATGTCCGGCACGATGCGGTCGAGTGACTGACGGTTGAGGTCGACGACCCACAGCACCTCCCCCAGTCGCTGCACCATCGGGTCGGCCACGCACTCCCAGATCGCGCCCTCGTCGAGCTCCGCATCACCGAGCAGGCTGATCTGCCGGCCGCCTGCCTCGACGTCGAAATGCGCCTGCGCATAGCGCCGCGCGATCGCACCCCACACCGGCGCGGTTGCGCCGATGCCGACCGATCCGGTCGAGTAGTCCGGGATGTCGGGATCTTTCGTCCGGGACGGGTAAGGCTGCAACCCGCCGAAGTCACGCAACCGTGGGAGGTACGACGGGTCGAGCCGCCCGAGCAGGAAGTTGATGGCGTGCAGCACCGGCGACGCATGCGGTTTGACCGAGACACGGTCGGCGGACGTGAGCGTGTCGAACCACAGCGCAGTCATGATGCTCACGATCGAGGCGCTCGACGCCTGGTGCCCCCCGACTTTCACCCCGGAGGAGTTGGGGCGGCGGGCGTTTGCCGCATGCACGATGGAGGTCGCCAGCCAGAGCACCCGTTGCTCGACTTCCTGCAAAGCCTCCACCGGCTGCAACATACGCCGACCTGACAGACTCCCGCCGTGACCATCTCTCCCGACATCCTCGACGTCGCCCGCACCCAGGTCCTCGATGACGGCGTGCCTCTGCACGAGGGACAAGTGCTGCAGGTGCTCCGGCTTCCCGACGACCGGGTGCCCGACCTGCTCGCCCTCGCGCATGAGGTCCGGCTGCGGTGGTGTGGCGACGCCGTCGAGGTCGAGGGCATCGTGTCGATGAAGACAGGCGGCTGTCCGGAGGACTGTCACTTCTGCTCGCAGTCCGGGTTGTTCGACTCACCAGTCCGCGCGGCGCGGCTCGACATCGACGAGATGGTGCAGGCGGCTCGCGAGACGCGGGCCACCGGCGCCACCGAGTTCTGCATCGTGGCGGCCGTCCGCGGGCCGGACGCGCGGCTGATCGAGCAGGTGCGTCTCGGGATCGAGGCGATCCGCGCCGACGACAACGACATCAACATCGCCTGCTCGCTCGGCATCCTCACGGCCGAGCAGGTCGACGAGCTCGTCGGGCTGGGTGTGCATCGCTACAACCACAACCTCGAGACCGCGCGCTCACACTTCGCGCACGTCGTCACGACCCACACCTGGGACGAGCGGTTCGAGACCCTCGAGCGGGTCCGCGACTCCGGCATGGAGGTCTGCTGCGGCGGCATCCTGGGCATGGGCGAGACGATCGAGCAGCGCGCGGAGTTCGCTGCGCAGCTGGCCGCGCTCGCGCCGCACGAGGTGCCGCTCAACTTCCTCGACCCACGGCCGGGCACGCCGTTCGCCGACTTGCCGACGCTGGCGGCGACCGAGGCACTGAAGGCCATCGCCGCATTCCGGCTCGCGTTGCCGCGAACCATCCTGCGTTACGCCGGTGGCCGCGAGATCACCCTCGGCGACCTGGGGACGCGCGACGGACTGCTCGGTGGCATCAACGCGATGATCGTCGGCAACTACCTGACGACGCTGGGCCAGTCGCCGAGCGACGACCTCGCTCTGCTCGACGAGCTGCGCATGCCGATCGCCTCACTCACCAAGGCGCTGTGACCCACTGCACGGGTTGTGGTCGGGTCGCTGACAGCGGCGACCACCCGGCCTGCGCGGCGCGGGCGGCGTTCGAGCCGCCCCGCTTCTGCTCGCAGTGCGGCCGCCGGCTCGTCGTCCAGGTCACACCGCTGAGCTGGACCGCCCGGTGCTCCCGGCACGGCGAGACCCGGGCCGCTCAGCCCTAGCGGTCAAGGACGTCGCGGAGCAGCGACATGCTGATGTTGCCGCCGGACAGCAGCAGCGCGGTCTCGCGGTCCGAGGAAACG
>JAVEEH010000298.1 GCA_030840545.1 Frankiaceae bacterium
CATGTCGCTCACGGCGACGGCCGCGCCCTCGCGCGCAGCGGCCACCGCGATCGCGCGACCGTTGCCGACGGGCGCCTCCGCGTCGTCGCTGCGTTGCGTGCCACCGCCGACGACGAGCAACCGGCGATCGGCGAGCCGTCGGCGCCCGTCGGTCACGACTGCCCCGCCCGCGGCGCGCGCCGTCGTTCCGGGGCTGCGGATGGCCAGCCCGGTGTGGCCGGTTCCAGCGGGACGCCGGCGCTGCTCAACATGCCGGAGACCAGTCGGTAGAAGCCGGCCAGGACCAGCAGCTCGAGCAGCTCCGCGTCGTTCCAGCGGGTGGCCAGCTCTTGCCACGTCGCGTCGGAGACGACATCGTCGGCACACAGCTCGTCGGCCAGTCGCAGCAATGCCGCATCTGCCGGGGACCAGCCGGCCGTCCCCGGAGCCGCCAGCCGGTCGATCTCCTCAGCGGTGAGTCCGGCGTCGCGTCCGATGACCGTGTGCTGGCCGAACTCGTATTCCGACTGCGACACCGCGCCGATGCGCAGGATGACGATCTCGCGTTGGCGGGCCGGCAGCAGACCCTCGAAGAGCAGATGGGTGCCGAGCTTGCCGAAGCTCTTGAACAGCGCCTCGTTGCGAGCGAGGGTCAGGAAGATGTTGAGCGGTCGGCCGTCGTTGCGGTCCGAGCCGATCGTCATCCGCCGGGCGAGCGGGTCGTCGGGCGACAGCGGTTCGATGCGGGGGCGGGCGGGCCCGGGTCGGGATCCAGTCGTCATGAGCGGCAACGTAGCCGGTGCTGCCATCGCAAGACGACTTAGGCTGACCGCGTGCTCCTCGCCGCGACCACGATGGCGCTCGCGCTGGTGTCGCCGCCGGCGCACGGCACGTTCGACTACCAGATCGGCGGCGCTTACCAGCCGGCGTCCTCGGTGTCGATCGTCGACCGGGACTGGCATGCCTCGGCGACTGCCGACCGCTATTCGATCTGCTACGTCAACGCTTTCCAGACCCAGCCGGAAGGCGACCGGTGGTGGAAGGCACACCACCCGCACCTGTTGCTGCGGGACACCAAGGGGCATCTGGTCGAAGACCCCGGTTGGCCCGGTGAGCTGCTGCTCGACACGAGCACTGCGAAGCACCGCAACGGGATCGCAGCGATCGTCGGCAGTTGGATGCACACGTGTCACACCAAGAGCTTCGACGCGGTCGAGCCCGACAACCTCGACTCCTACACCCGCTCGCACCGACTGCTCACGCGCCACGACAACCTTGCGCTCGCGCGGCTGCTCGTCGGCGCCGCGCACAGCATGGGGTTGGCGATCGCGCAGAAGAACGGCGCCGACCTCGCGACGACCGGTCATGACGACATCGGCTTCGACTTCGCCATCGCCGAGGAGTGCCAGGTCTACCGGGAGTGTGCGTCGTACCGGCACGCCTACGGGCGACACATGATCGAGATCGAATACACGGACAACGGCCGGCAGGCGTTCACGGCCGCCTGCGGCGCTCGCGGCGATGCGGTGTCCGTCGTGCTGCGGGACCGTGACGTCGTACCGCGAGGTCACCGCGGCTACGTCGAACGCTGGTGCCCGTCGCCGTGACTTCCGGCGTCAGCCGCCCGAGGCGAACACGTCACCGCCGGCCGGTGGCGTCGGGTCGTCGACCCGCTGCCGCCATCCCTCGGGCAGCGTGACGGGACGGGGACCGTGCAGGTGACCGCGGGGCAGGTTCTCGGCATCGGGGAGCAGTCGCGCCCCCGGGTCCAGCTCGGCCAGCAGATCGTCGAGCTCGGCCAGCGACGAGGCCTGCGCGAGGCGTCGTCGCCGGTCGGGACCGGCCGGGTAGCCGGTGAGATACCAGCCGACATGCTTACGGAAGTCGGTCACACCCTGCAGCTCGGACGGATGCAGAGCAGCGAGCAGTCGCGCATGTCGGCGCATCACGTCGACGACCTCACCCAGCGCCGGTGAAGCGGCCACCGGACGCCCCGCGAAGGCGTCGGCGAGGTCGCGGAAGAGCCATGGCCGGCCGAGGCAGCCCCGGCCGACGACGACGCCGTCACAGCCGGTCTGCCGCATCATGCGGATGGCGTCCTCCCCGGCCCAGACGTCACCGTTGCCCAACACCGGGATGGTGGTCACGGCCTGCTTAAGCGAAGCGATCGCGTCCCAGTCGGCGTCGCCGGAGTAGAGCTGTTCCGCCGTACGAGCGTGGAGTGCGACGGCGGCCACGCCCTCGTCCTCGGCGATGCGGCCGGCCTCGAGGTAGGTCAGTGTCGCGTCGTCGATGCCCTTGCGCATCTTCACGGTGACGGGGACGACACCCGCACTTCGTACGGCGGCGCGCACGATCTCCCGGAACAGTCGGCGATGCACCGGAAGCGCCGCGCCGGCACCGAGCCGGGTGACCTTCGGCACCGGGCAACCCATGTTGAGGTCGACGTGGTCGGCGCCGTAGCCGTCGACGACGATCCGCACCGCGGTGCCGACAACCGCCGGGTCGACCCCCGACAGCTGCACGCTGTGGACCGGCGCGGCCGCGTCGCGCTCGACCATGCCCCGGGTCTTCGCGTTGCCCTCGACGAGCGCACGCGCCGAGACCATCTCGGTGACGTAGAGGCCGGGCCCGTAGGACCGGCACAGGTGCCGGAACGCGCTGTTCGTCACGCCGGCCATCGGCGCCAGCACGACCGGCGGGTCGACCTCGATCGAGCCGAGTTTCAGCACCACAGGTCGGTCACCTCGATGCCGAGCTCGCGGAGCAGTCGGCGCATCAACGGCAACGATAGGCCGATGACGTTGCCGGCGTCCCCGTCGATGCTGTCGATGAACGGCGCCGATCGACCGTCAAGGGTGAAGGCGCCGGCCACGTGCAGCGGTTCGCCGGTGGCGACGTAGGCATCGATCTCGGCGTCAGTCGGCTCGCCGAACCGCACCACGGTGTCAGCGACCTCCTGGGCGAGCCGCCCCGTGGTCGTGTCGACGATGCAGTGGCCGGTCAGGAGAGCACCGGTGCGGCCCCGCATGCGCTGCCATCGGGCCACGGCTTCGGCCGGGGACCCCGGCTTGCCGAGCACCGCGCCGTCGAGCAGCAGCATCGAGTCGCAACCGATCACGACCGCGTCGCCGATCCCGTCCGACTTGGCGACGGCCAGAGCCTTGAGCTCGGCGACGGCCCGAACGAAGTCCCACGGGTCGGCCTCCCGCACCGCGGTCTCGTCGACCCCGCTGACGACGACCTCCGGGGCGAACCCGGCGTCACGAAGCAGGCGCAGCCGCGCCGGAGATGCGGATGCGAGCACGAGGCGATGCCCGGACACGATCAGCAATGCTAGGCGACCCGGCTTCACCTACCTTGCCCCGAAGTGTCAGGATCCTTACTGTCTGACCGGTTCCCAGGGGGATAGGAAAGGTGGCAGAAAGATGGCTCGACGGATCGTTGTCTCCCTCGCTGCATTGGGTGCCTCGTTGGCACCCCTCGGAATGCAGGTGGGTCAGGCCGCCCCGGCGACACCCAACGGCGTCGACTGCGTGATCTCCGGCACCGCGCATCTGTCCCCCGGCGTCACCACGAAGGCACAGGCGGTCACCTACACGTTCACCGGCTCCTTGACCAACTGCAAGGACAACACTCTGAAGATCAAGAGCGGCACGGTCACCGCCTCGGGCTCGTCGGGGAACCTGACCTGCGCCAAGGGCAACACGGTCGGCACCGGCTCGGTCACGTGGAACACCGGTCAGGTCACCAACGTGAGCTTCACCACGACCGGCGCAGGCAGTGCCCTGGTCGTCAAGGGCACCGTGACGTCCGGCCTGTGGGCTGGTGGCACCGTGACGGGCGCGCTGAACTTCATCACCGCCGCGGCCACCGACTGCACCAAGGGCGGCCTGTCGACGTTGCCGTTCAAGGGCGACATCGGCACCGGGATCCTCTGACCCACCCCGCTCTTCCCGCTCTCCCGCTCTTCCGCAACGATCATGACGTT
>JAVEEH010000330.1 GCA_030840545.1 Frankiaceae bacterium
CGATGAAGTTCAGCGAGATCGCACTCTTCGCCTGCGGGATGTTGGCGATGAACTCCACGTTGCTCGAGATCGCCCCGGCCGGCGGCGCCACCCGCGGCCCGGCGGGACCCGCCGTGGCAGCTGTCACCCCGGCTACGAGCGCAAGCGCCTGCAGGGACGTGAGCACGCGAGCGGAACGCGACATGGCCCGGTGTTCGACGCGCCGGCTCGCGTTCCTGCGTCGACTGCCCTGGTCAGTCTCCCGGGCTGCGTGCCTCGACGGTCTCCTGCAGCGCGGCCACCCGCTCGGGAGACGGCATGAGGAACAGCCCCGTCGCCTCCGCCGTGACCACGCCGTCGGCGATGATCTCGCCGCTGGCCCGCACCCGCCGTCCGTCGACGGAGTCGGTCCGAGCGCGCACGACCAGCGCCACGCCGTAGAGCGTCGGCCGCCGGTAACGCACCGTCAGCTCGGCCGTGAAACCGCCGACACCCGCGGCCGCGTTGGCGTGCCCGAGCAGCTGGTCGAGCAGCGTCGCGACCCAGCCCCCGTGCACGACGCCGGGGGGCCCTTCGTGGATCGCCCGCATGGTGCACTCGCCGACCACCGACCGGTCCGCGAGGGTGCGCACCGTCATCGGTGGCGCGATCGGGTTGGCCGCCCCGATAACCGGGCTGAAAGGCCGCCGCCCCCGGCGCATGCTCTCCTGGTCCGGCCACGGCATCGTGTCGCGCAGCCCGATGTCCTCGAGCTGGTGGGCCAGCGCGTCGACCTCGTCGGCCGCGGCGCGGACCGCAGCCTCGGACGCGGTGGACAGCACGGTGGCACTCATGAGCCGCCGGACCGCGTCCGCCAGGGCAACGGCCGCCTCGGCGTCGCCCACTCAGCGACCTTCGTAGTGCGGCTCGCGCTTCTCCTTGAACGCGCGCGTCCCTTCCTTGGCGTCAGCCGTGCCGAAGATGGGCAGCCCGATCTCGAGCTCGATCTTCAGCGCCTCCTCCTCCGGCAGCCCCTCCGTCGCCTGCACCGACCGCTTGATGGCCTGGACGGCGAGCGGCCCGTTGCGGGCGATGCGCTCGCCGATCCCGATCGCGGTCGACAGGGCCTGGCCATCCGGTACGACGCGGCCGATCAGCCCGATCCGCTCGGCTTCGGCCGCCGGGATCGTGTCACCGGTGAGCAGGAGCTCCATCGCCTTGGTATAGCCGATCTGGCGGCGCAGCCGCACCGTCGAGCCACCGAGCGGGAAGAGCGCGCGCGTCACCTCGACCACTCCGAACATGGCACTCGCACCGGCGACGCGGATGTCGGTCGCCTGCAGGATCTCGGTGCCACCGGCGACGGCATAGCCTTCGACCGCAGCGATCAGTGGCTTGGTCAGCCGGTGATGGCGCAGCAGCGCCTTCCACGCGAGCCCGGCGTCGGAGCGCATCCGCTGTGCCGCGTCGCTCTGGTTCTGCGAGTCGTTCATCGCTTTGAGGTCGGCTCCGGCGCAGAAGACGCCACCGGCGCCGGTGAGCACTGCACAGCGGATCTCCGGGTCGCTGTCGATGCGGTCCCAGGCGTCGGCCAGCCCGACGAGCATCTCCGGCGACAGGGCGTTCTTGGCCTCGGGCCGGTTCATCGTCACGACGAGGACATGGCCCTGCAGGTCGGTCTCGAGGTGGGACAACTGTCAGAGCCTCTCGATGATCGTGCCGGTGGCGAGCGCACCGCCCGCGCACATGGAGATGAGTGCCGTGGTGCCCCCGGTGCGCTCGAGCTCGTGCAACGCAGTGGTTATGAGCCGGCTGCCGGTCGAGCCGACCGGGTGCCCGAGGGCGATCGCGCCGCCGTTGACGTTGACCTTGTCGACGTCGACCTTGTGCTGTCGCGCCCAGTTGACGACGACCGCTGCGAACGCCTCGTTGACCTCGAACAGGTCGATGTCGCCGATCGACATGCCGGCCCGGTCGAGGACCCGGCGGGTGGCGGCGACCGGTCCGTTGAGGTGGTAGTAGGGCTCGTCACCGACGAGCGCCTGCGCCACGATCCGGGCGCGCGGCTTGAGCCCGAACGCGTCGGCCTTCTCCCGCGACATGAGCAGCACGGCTGCCGCGCCGTCGGAGATCTGGGACGACGTGCCGGCGGTGTGGAAGCCGCCGTCGAGCACCGGCTTGAGCGTTGCGAGCTTCTCCAGCGAGGTCTCCCGCAGGCCCTGGTCGCGATCGACGACCTTCGTCACACCTGTCGGCTGGCCGTCCTCGCCGAGCACCGGCGCCTCGATCGGCGCGACCTGGCCCTTGAACCGCTCCTCCGCCCAGGCCTGCGCGGCCTTCTGCTGCGAGTGCAGCCCGAACGCGTCGAGGTCTTCACGCGAGATGCCGAAATCCTTGGCGATGCGGTCGGCGCCGGTGAACTGGTCGGGCAGGTCGAGGTCCCAGTCGTCCGGCCGGGGCACACCGGGGCCGCCGTAGACGGCCGCGCCGAGCCCGACCCGCGACATCATCTCGACGCCGCAGGCGACCCCGACGTCGATCGCGTCGGCGGCGATGAGCCCGGCGATGAAGTGGTTGGCCTGCTGGGCGGAGCCGCACTGGCAGTCGATGGTCGTGACGCCGGTCGTGGCCGGCAACCCGGCGGACAACCACGCATAACGGGCGATGCTCCCGGCCTGCTCGCCGCCCTGGGTGACACAGCCGCCCACGACCTGCTCGACGCTCTCGGCCGGGATGCCCGCCCGCGCGATGACCTCTCGCTGGATGTGCCCGAGGACGTGTGCGGGGTGGAGCCCGGCGAGCCAGCCGTTGCGCTTGCCGATGGGTGTCCGGACCGCTTCGACGATGACTGCTTCCGCCATGAACGAAAGTAGAACACATTCTAATTTGGCAGGCCAGGGCTGTTGACGCCCCGTCAGATCCGGGCCAGATTAGAACACGTTCTTGTTCGTTGTCCGCCCAGGCGCGCTGCGCCGTGGAGCAGCCCGAGGTGCCCGTGGCCGAGCTCGACATCGACGTATACGACCTCGATCAGTACGCCGCCGGTGGCGTGCCGCACGACAAGCTCCGGCGGCTGCGCACCGAGGCTCCGGTGTTCCGGCACGACGACCCGCAGCTCGAGGGCGGTTACTGGGCGATCACGCGACATGCCGACGTCGTCTACGTCTCCCGCAACCCGGAGCTGTTCTCGTCGTACGAGAAGACCGCGATGATCGACGAGTACGCGCAGGAGCAGATCGACCAGCAGCGGATGTTCATGCTCAACCAGGACCCGCCGGAGCACACCCGCACCCGGCAGCTGGTCAACCGTGGGTTCACGCCGCGGATGATCGCCCACCTCGAGGAACGCATCCAGCAGACGTGCGACGACATCGTCGCGCAGGCCCTTGCCAAGGGAGAGGGTGACTTCGTCACACTCTGCGCTGCGGAGCTGCCGCTCATCGTCATCGCCGAACTCATGGGTGTGCCCATCGAGGATCGGCACAAGGTCTTCGACTGGTCCAACCGCATGATCGGCGGCAACGACCCCGAGTACGGCGTCACCGAGCAGCAGCGCTTCGACGCCGCGCAGGAGATGTGGGCCTACGCAAACGAGCTCGCGAAAGAGAAGCGAGCGCATCTGCAGGACGACATCGTGTCCAAGCTGATCAGCCCCGATGACGCGGGCAACGTGCTCGACGAGCTCGAGTTCGACCTGTTCTTCATGCTTCTCGCGGTGGCCGGCAACGAGACGACGCGCAACGCGATCTCCGGCGGCATGTATGCGCTGACGCAGTACCCCGATCAGTGGAGCCGGCTCCAGGCGGACCCGGCGCTCCTGCCCACCGCGGCCGACGAGATCGTCCGCTGGGTCAGCCCGGTCAACCTCTTCCGCCGCACCCCGACACAGGACGTCGAGCTCGGCGGCGTGCAGATCAAGAAGGGTGAGAAGGTCGTCATCTACTACTCGTCGGCCAACCGCGACGAGGGTGTCTTCGACAACCCGGACGTGTTCGACATCGGCCGCGAGCCCAACCCCCATGTCGGCTTCGGTGGCGGCGGCCCGCACTTCTGCCTGGGCCGGCACCTCGCCAAGCTCGAGATCGAGTGCCTGTTCCGGTCGCTGATCCAGCAGCTCGACCGGGTCGAGCTCGTCGCCGAGCCACGTCGACTGCGGTCCAACTTCATCAACGGCATCAAGGAGATGACCGTTCGTTTCGTGCCGGCGCCCGCGTGATCCCCGACGTGTTGGTCGCGGATCACGCGATCGAATACACCTACACCCGGTCGACCGGTCCGGTGATCGGTGCGTTCCTCACCGGCCTGCGCGACAAGCAGATCAGGGGCATCCGGGGCGTCGACGGCCGGGTGCTCGTCCCGCCGGCCGAGTACGACCCCGTCACCAGCGCCGACCTCACCGAGCTCGGCGACGTCGCGGACGTCGGTGTCGTGAAGACGTGGTCGTGGAACGAGACGCCGCTGGCCGGCCAGCCGCTCGACCGTCCGTTCGCGTGGGCGCTCATCCAGCTCGACGGCGCCGACACCGGGATGCTCGCTGCCGTCGACGCCGGCAGCCCGGCCGGGATGCGCACGGGCCTGCGGGTCAAAGCTCAGTGGGCGGACGAGCGGGTCGGCTCGATCCGCGACCTCGTGTGCTTCGTGCCGGAGGGGGACGCATGACCGAGCCGGTGACGATGGTCGATACGCCGATTCGCCTGGACTACAGCTACACGCCGGGAGTCGCGTCATCCCGCTTCCTGCGTTCGCTGGAGCGCGGCGAGATCGTCGGGCAACGCTGCCCGCGCTGCCACAAGGTCTACGTGCCGCCGCGCGGCGCCTGCTCGATGTGCGGCGTCGCCACCGAGGAAGAGCTGACGCTGACCGGCAAGGGCACCGTCACGACGTTCTGCATCACCAACGTGCCGAGTCCCGGGCTCGTGCCGCCCTACGTGACGGCGTGGATCCGCCTCGACGGTGCGGACATCACGTCGATGTTCCTGGTCCAGGAGTGCGAGCCCGCCGACGTGCGCCTCGGGATGCGGGTCGAGCCGGTGTGGGTCGAGGAGTCCGAGCGCGAAGCCAACATGGGCAACATCCGATATTTCCGGCCCACCGGTGAGCCCGATGCCTCCTACGACGACTACAAGGACTACATCTAGATGACCGAGTCACTCTCCCGGCCGGTGGCGGTCGTCTCGTGGGCGTCGTTCGAGACACCGAGCGAGCCGGCCCGCAACGAGGTCGAGATGCTGCTGCCGGTCATCTCCGAAGCTCTCGGCAACGTGGGCCTCACCCAGCAGGACATCGGCTTCACCGTCTCCGGGTCGAGTGACTATCTGCAGGGCTTCCCGTTCGCGTTCGTCGGCGCCCTCGACGCGGTGGGTGCGTGGCCGCCCATCCGCGAGTCGCACGTCGAGATGGATGGCGCGTTCGCGCTCTACGAAGCCGTCGAGGTGCTGCGACACGGCATCGTCGGCGTCGACACCGCGCTGGTCTATGCGTTCGCGCGGCCCTCCCGCGGCGAGCTCGACCGGACGCTGTCGTTGCAGCTCGACCCCTATGCCGTTGCGCCGCTGTGGCCCGACGCCCGCGGGCTGGCCGGCTTGCAGGCACAGGCGATGCGCGACAGCGGTCGGTATCCGGACGTGCCCGACGTGCCGCCGACCGTGGTCGCCGATGGCGCCGTCGCGGTCGTGCTCGCTGTCGGCGACCGGGCCCGTGAGCTGACCCCGACGCCGGCGTGGATCCGCGGCATCGACCATCGCATCGAGGCGCCGGCACTCGGCGCGCGTGACCTGACCTCGTCGTCGTCCACCCGCACCGCCGCCGCCAACGCCGGAGCCTCCGGCGCGGACAGCGCCTGGCTGCACGTGCTCTATCCGCACCAGGAGCACCTGCTGCGCGAGGCGCTCGGGCTCAACGGTCAACAGGTCGACTGCGCGGCCGGGCCGATGATGGCCGGGGGCCTCGCGCGGTTCGCCGCCGCGGCAGCAGGCATCGCGTCCGGGCAGTCCCGCCGGGCCGTCGTCCATGCCACCAGCGGGCCGTGCCTGCAGCAGAACCTCGTCGCGTTGCTGGAGGGGGACGCCGCATGAAGCGGGTGGCAGTTGTCGGGGTCGGCCAGACGAAGTACGCCGCCAAGCGGCAGGACGTCTCGATCGCCGGGCTGGTGCGGGAGGCCGCCAAGCGCGCGTTGGACGACGCCGGCCTGACCTGGGCGGACATCGATGCCGTGGTCATCGGCAAGGCGCCCGACATGTTCGAGGGCGTGATGATGCCGGAGCTCTATCTCGCCGACGCGCTCGGCGCGGTGGGCAAGCCGATGATCCGCGTGCACACCGCCGGGAGCGTCGGCGGCTCGACCGGCGTGATGGCGAGCCACCTGGTGTCCTCGGGGTCACACAAGCGGGTGCTCGTCGTCTGCTTCGAGAAGCAGAGCGAGTCCAACGCGACGTGGGCGCTCTCGATCCGGCTGCCGTTCACAGGAGGCAGCGTGACCGGTGCGGGCGGCTACTTCGCGCCGGTGATCCGCGCTTACATGCGCCGCGCCAACGCCCCGGACCACATCGGCATCAAGGTCGCCGTCAAGGACCGGGTCAACGCGCTGAAGAACCCCTACGCGCACCTGCAGCTGCCGGACATCAGCGAGGAGAAGGTGCGCGAGTCGCCGATGCTGTGGGACCCGATCCGTTATCTCGAGACCTGCCCGTCGAGCGACGGTGCGTGCGCGGTCGTGCTCGCCGACGAGGAC
>JAVEEH010000023.1 GCA_030840545.1 Frankiaceae bacterium
CTGTTGCCTACATCGCGGTGCGCCACGAGCTGCGCACTCAGATCGACCGGCAGCTGCACCGGCAGGCGCGTGAGGTCAGACCGACGCCTGTGCTCGGACCGGCCGGACGTCCGAGGTTCAAGGTCGACATCGGCGCCGGCGATCTGGGTGGCTACTCGGCCGTCGTTGGTGCCGACGGTTCCCGGGGCAGCGGGTTCGCGGCACTGCCCATCGCGCCGGCCGACATCGTCGTCGCCCGCACCGGTCGGGGCGTCGTCATTCGTGATGCGACCTACAACGGTGTGCACGTCCGGATGATCACCGAGCCGCTCCCCGGCGTGCAGGGTTATGCGATGCAGATCGCTCTTCCCCTGACCGATGTCGACCGGCAGCTTGCCGAGCTGGCGCTCGCCTTCGCCGTGCTCGCCGCCGGTGGGCTCGCCTTGACCGTGCTCGTGTCGTGGGGTGCGGTGCGCCGGGTCACCCGACCGGTCCGAACGCTGACCGAGGCAGCCGAGCAGATCGCGACGACCCGGGACCTGACGCTGCGGATCGCGGCCGAGGGCAACGACGAGCTGGGCCGGCTCGCCGTGACGTTCAACACGATGCTCGATGCGCTCGAACGGTCGGTGGACGCCCAACGCCAGCTGATCATGGACGCCAGCCACGAGCTGCGCACTCCACTGGCCAGCTTGCGGACCAACGTCGAGGTGCTCAACGACGTCGAACGGCTCTCGCCGGAGCAGCGTCAGGCCCTGCTGAAAGACATCGTCACGCAGCTCGAGGAGCTGACGGGCCTCGTCGCCGATGTGGTCGAGCTGGCACGCGGGGAGGCGCCGGCGTCCGACCACTCCGACATAGCGTTCGACGAGCTCGTCGTGCGTGCCGTCGAGCGGGCCGGCCGGCACTGGCCGTCGGTCGCCTTCCGCCTCACCTCGCAACCCGTCACCGTGCGAGGTGTCACCGGTCGCCTCGACCGGGCTGTCGCGAACATGCTCGACAACGCTGGGAAGTTCAGCCCGCCGGGAGCGCCGGTCGACGTGGCCCTGGCCGCCGACGGCAGCCTCACGGTCGCCGACCGCGGGCCGGGCGTCCCGGACGAGGCGTTGCCACACGTCTTCGACCGTTTCTACCGGGCGGACGAAGCGCGCGCACTGCCCGGCTCGGGGCTCGGCCTCGCCATCGTCCAGCAGGTCGCCGAGGGGCACGGCGGGACGATCTCGATGGCCAACCGCCCGGGCGGCGGAGCGGTCGCGATGCTGGTGCTGCCCGCGGCGGCGGGGCCGGCGCAGCAGGAAGACGAGCCGCCCGCAGCCACTCCGGCAGAGCTGACCGAGTCCGAGGTCCCGCTGCCGGTCGAGGAGTCGCTCTTCCGCTGAGCCCGCCCGCGGGCCGACTCGAGCGCTCTATGGTCGACGCGTGTCGTGGTTCCGCCTGGACGTAGCGAGCGCAACCGTGGTGGCCGCCGTGCTCATGACGGCGGCCGTCGCGTTGCGCCCGTTCCGGCGACGCTGGTCGGCCTGGGTGGCCGCAGCCGCACTCGAGACCGCGCTGGTGTGCGCGCTGTTCGCGCTCTGGCAGCTCGCCAACCAGGCCACCCACACCCATCAGCTCGGTGGCCTCGCCAACGGCCGCGCCGTCTGGCACGCCGAGCGGGTGCTGCACGTGCCGAGCGAGGCCTGGCTGCAGAAGCTGATCCTCGGTCACCCGGACCTCGTGCGGGTCAGCAACTACTACTACGCGACCGCGCATCTGACCGGGATGCTCGTCTTCCTGGTCTGGCTGTGGCTGCGTCATCGCGACCGCTATGCCGCCTGGCGCAACGTCGTCGTACTGTTCACCGGCGTCTCGTTGCTCATCGAGATGATCCCGGTGGCGCCGCCGCGGCTCATCGGCGGCACCGGACTCGTCGACACGGCGATGGTCTACGGGCAGAGCGTCTATGCGTTCGTCGGCAGTGGCCTGGCCGACCAGTACGCCGCGATGCCGTCGATCCACGTCGGCTGGGCGCTGTTGATCGCCGTCGCCTGCTGGTCATGCAGTCGCAGTCCGTGGCGATGGATCGGCGTCGCGCATGGCGTGCTCACGATGTTCGTGGTGGTGGCGACCGCCAACCATTACTGGTTGGACGGAGCGGCCGCAGCCGCGGTGCTTGCCTTGGCGTGGGTCGGGCAGCGCGGTCTGGCGCGAGCGAAGAGCCGGCTGCCGCACGGACGTGTCGTCACACCGGGTGTCGCGTTGCCGGCCGACGGTTGATGCTCAGGAGGCGTGCGTGCCCGAGGAGTCGCTGACCAGCGATCCACCCGCGGTGTAGCCGGCATCCGTGCAGACCGCCTGAGCGGCGGCGAGCGTCGACTTCGGTGCCTGCATGCCGCCGCCCCGGCTGTCGTAGACGAGGAAGCGGTCGGAGCTGTCGCTGTGACCGACGAGGCAATAGCCGGCGACCCCGGCGGTGTAGACGTAGACGGTGTCCTGACTCGACACCGACAGCTGGCTCGCAGCCGCAAGCTCGGCGGCGGTGCCGTAGGACGTGGTCGTGCTCTCGGTCGCGTAGCCCTCTTCCACCCCGGCCAAGTTGCGCAGGTCGGAGGTCGCCTTGGCGTCCTCCGCCTTGTTGGTCGTGTGGAGGAAGATGGGGATGGCGATCCCGGCGAGGATGCCGATGAGCACCACGACGACCAGCAGCTCTACGAGTGTGAAGCCGCGCGTCTTGTCGTCGGTTCGAGGAGTCGCAGTCATTGTCGCTTCCGGTCGGGGTCCGCTTGGAGGTGTCCGATGTGGGCGGACTCGCATAGGATCGACCACCGCGACCCGTGGGGGATATAGCCCGCGGTCGTCATCTGAGTAGTGCATCGTCCGACCCAACGGCCTTTGCTCCGAACGGTCTAATTTCCGCTCAGATCCAGCACGGTGCGAGCTCGTGGTGCTCGTTGCGGTGCTTGCCACCGTCGCAGTTGTGCAGCCACATCCGCTGATGCCACTGGTCGTAGGTGATGACCTGCCCGGACAGCACCGGGTAGAGAAAGGCGAAGTTGCCGATGACGAGCACCAGGTAGGCACCGGCGATGACCGCGCCGACCACCCGTCGAGCGTGCGTCACCCACTGCCGTCCGAGCACCATGCCGATGCCGAGCGTGATGGCGAGGACCATGAACGGCACGTCGGGCAGCAGGTAGAACAGGAACATCGTGCGGTGGTGGAGGTCCTCGTAGAACCACGGCAGATAGCCGGCGAGAAACGCAACAAGCACTGCGGCGGCGCGCCAGTCGAAGCGTCCGACGGCCCGCCACAGCGTCGCTCCGAGCGCCGGGATCGCGAGCCACCAGATCGCCGGTGTGCCGATGCCGAGCACCTCCTGGGCGCACGTGGCGGCGCCGCAGCCGTGCGGGGAGGCATAGAAGTAGGCAACGGGTCGCGCCAGCAGCAGCCAGCCGTAGGGCCGGGACAGATAGGGATGGGCTGCGTCGAGCTTGCTGTGGAAGTCGTAGATCTCCCAGTGGTAGCGCAGCCACCCACCGAGCACCGCGCGGTCATGGGTGAACCACGACTGCCCAGGCAGCGCGTAACGGTCGTGACCGTAGGCGTGGTTGGCATCGGAGACGAACCATCCGGTCCACGACGCGGTGTAGACCGCCGCGACGATGACGAAGAAGGGCACCAACGCGAAGACGCCGTCGAGCAGCAGTGCGGACCGAACGGGGTGCTCCGCACCCGCCGTACGCCGCGCTCCCGCGTCCCACCACAGGGCGAGGATCAGGAAGGCCGGGATCCAGTAGAGCCCGTCCCATTTCGTGGCGGTCGCGGCGCCGAGGCAGACACCGCAGGCAATGCGCCACGGGCGTATCCCCAGCCAGGGGCCTCGGTCGCCGCCGGCCAGCGGTCGCTCGAGCCGGTCGGCGAGACGTCTTCGGCCGTCATCACGGTCGAGCACCAGGCAGCCGAACGCAGCGAGCACCCAGAACATCAGGAAGATGTCGAGCATCGCGGTGCGGCTCTGCACGAACTCCAAGCCGTCGAATGTCAGCAGCAGGCCGGCCACGCAGCCGAGCAACGTCGAGCGGAACATCCGGCGGGCGATCCGCGCGATCATGAACACCGCGAGGCTGCCCACGATCGCGGCGGAGAAGCGCCAGCCGAGGGGCGTGTTGCCGAAGAACTGCTCGCCGACGGCGATCATCCACTTGCCCAGCGGCGGATGCACCACGAAGCCCGGCACCTTGTCGTTGCTGTTGCTGTCCAGCTCTACGCCGTGCTTGAGCAGGCTGTAGCTGTCATGCGCGTAGTAGGTCTCGTCGAAGATCTTCGAACCCGGCCGGGTGATCCGCCAGAAGCGCATGAAGGCGGCGACGCCGGTGATCGCCAGCGGCACGAGCCAGGCCAGCCGGTAGTCGGTCGGCATCGGGCGCACGAGCCGGCGGCGGATCCGGGTCAGTGTCTCCGCGCCGACCGGGTCACCGGCTGCGTCACCGGCCGCATCGGGCTCCGGATCGACAGCGCTGCCCGACATGCGGGCCATCGTAGGTTGGGCGTGTGCCGCTGGTCCTCGCCGCAACACCGATCGGCAACGTCGGCGACGCCTCGCCGCGCCTGCGGGCGGCGCTGCAGACCGCGGATGTCGTCGCTGCGGAGGACACCAGGCGGCTGCGCCGGCTGGCCGCGGCTCTCGACGCGGAGATCAGCGGCCGGGTCGTCTCCTACTACGACGCGGTCGAGGCTGCCCGCACCGAGGCGCTGCTGGAGGAGCTGCGGGCCGGCCACACCGTGCTGCTCGTGACGGATGCGGGCATGCCACTCGTCTCGGATCCCGGCTATCGCCTGGTCGCGGCCGCGACCCAGGAAGGCCTCCCAGTGACGGTCCTGCCCGGCCCGTCCGCCGTCCTTGCCGCGTTGGCGGTGTCCGGACTGCCGGCGGACCGGTGGGCCTTCGAGGGTTTCCTGCCCCGGAAGGCGGGCGAGCGCCGGGCGCGCCTGACCGAGCTGTCCCGTGACCAGCGGACTCTCGTCCTGTTCGAGGCTCCGCACCGCCTGCCCGCAACGCTGGCGGACCTGGTGACAGTCTTCGGGGCCGATCGCCCGGCGGTCGTGTGCCGCGAGCTGACGAAGACCTACGAGGAGGTCCGCCGGGGACCGCTGGCCGAGCTGGTCGACTGGGCCGCGGCCGGGGTGCGGGGTGAGATCACGTTGGTCATCGGCGGTTGCACCCAGCCGCCGGTCGCTGCCGAACCATCCGAGCTGGCCGCCGCGGTGCGGGATCTCGTCGAGCACGGGCTGAGCCGCCGCGACGCCGTCGACGCCGTCGCTGCCGACCACGGAATATCGCGGCGCGTGGTCTACGCCGCCGCAACTAGGCTCTGATCCATGCCCCGACACATCCTGACCGCTGTCGCGTGGCCTTATGCCAACGGCCCGCGGCACATCGGTCACGTGGCGGGCTTCGGGGTGCCGTCGGATGTGTTCAGCCGCTATCAGCGGATGGCCGGCAACCGGGTGCTGATGGTCAGCGGCACCGACGAGCACGGCACGCCGATCCTCGTGCAGGCGGACAAGGAAGGCGTCTCGCCGCGCGAGCTGGCCGACCGGTACAACCGCGTCATCGCCGAGGACCTGCAGCAGCTCGGTCTGTCCTACGACCTGTTCACACGTACGACGACCCGCAACCACTACCGGGTCGCACAGGACATGTTCCGACAGCTGCACGCCAACGGCTATGTCACCGAGCGTCCGTCGCTGTCGGCGATCTCGCCGTCGACCGGACGCACGCTGCCGGACCGCTACATCGAGGGCACCTGCCCGATCTGCGGCTATGACGGGGCACGCGGCGACCAGTGCGACAACTGTGGCAACCAGCTCGACCCTGAGCAGCTGATCAACCCACGCAGCCGCATCAACGGTGAGACGCCGAAGTTCATCGAGACCCAGCATCTGTTCCTCGATCTGCCGGCGTTCGCCGATGCCCTCGGGTCCTGGCTGCAGTCACGCACCGACTGGCGACCCAACGTGTTGAAGTTCTCGATGAACCTCGTCGAGGACCTCAAACCGCGGGCCATCAGTCGCGACCTCGACTGGGGTGTGCCGATCCCGCTGCCGGGGTGGGAGGACCGCCCGGACAAGCGGCTCTACGTGTGGTTCGACGCCGTCATCGGCTATCTGTCGGCCAGTGTCGAGTGGGCTCGGCGTACCGGCGATGCGGACGCCTGGCGCGCGTGGTGGACCGAGCCCGATGCCGAGTCCTACTACTTCATGGGCAAGGACAACGTCACGTTCCACTCCGTCATCTGGCCGTCGATCCTGCTCGGCTACAACGGCGAGGGCGCACACGGTGGGACGCCGGGCGACTTCGGCCGGCTATCGCTTCCCACCGAGGTCGTGTCGAGCGAATACCTGACGATGGAAGGCCGCAAGTTCTCCTCGAGCCGCAACGTCGTCATCCACGTGCGTGACTTCCTCGCGCGTTACTCCGCCGACTCGCTGCGCTTCTACCTGTCCGCCGCCGGTCCGGAGAACCAGGACACGGACTTCACCTGGGCGGAGCTCGTCCGACGCAACAACGACGAGCTCGTCGCTGCCTGGGGCAACCTGGTCAACCGGACCCTGTCGTTCACCGCAAAGAACCTCGGCGAGCTGCCCTCCGCGGGCGAGCTCACGACAACCGACCGAGCCCTGCTTGCGACCACCGAGCAGGGCTTCGCGACCGTCGGTGGTTATCTCGAGCGCTCACGCATGAAGGCCGGCATCACCGAGGCGGTGCGGGTCGTCTCCGAGGCGAACAAATACCTGTCCGAGGAAGCCCCCTGGAAGCTGCGCGAGACCGACCCCGACCGGATGCGCACGATCCTGCACGTGGCCCTGCAAGCTGTCAGCGACTGCAACACGATGCTGGCGCCGTTCCTGCCGCACTCTGCGCAACAGGTGCACGAGCTGCTCGGACGCGACGGCGTGCTCGCACCGGCGCCGAGCCTCGTTGAGGTCGACGACCTCGACGGAGGTCCCGGCTATCCGGTGCTCACCGGCGACTACGACACCGGCGCGCGATGGGGGCGCGAGGACCTCGTGCCCGGGGTGCCGGTCTCGCCCCCGACGCCGCTGTTCGCGAAGCTCGACCCCTCCGTCGCCGAGGAGGAGCTCGCGCGGATGGAGCAGGAGTGACATCCGCCTCGGGTCGGCAGCGCCACACCGTGCCTTCGCCGGGGGCAGGCCGGGTCGGTGATCCGCCACCGGCGCCGCCACCGCTCGCCGCACCCGCGTTGGACAGCCACTGTCACCTCGACCTGATGGAGGGTTCGGTCGAAGCCGCCCTTGCGGCCGCGCAAGCCGTCGGCATTGCCCGAGTGGTGTCCGTCGGTGTCGACGTGCCGACGTCGCAGTGGCAGGTCGATGTCGCGACCCGGCACGAGGACGTCTTCGCGGCGGTCGCGATCCATCCCAACGAAGCGCACCACGCCGACGAGGCCGCCTGGCAGGGAATCGCGGCGCTGGCCGCCGATCCCCATGTGGTCGCCGTCGGCGAGACCGGGCTCGACCACTACCGCACTGCGGCCGAGATGTGGGGACGGCAGGAGGAGTCGTTCCGTCGGCACATCGCCATCGCCAAGGAGACGGGCAAGGCGCTGGTCATCCACGACCGGGACGCCCACGACGACGTGCTCCGCGTGCTCGAGTCCGAAGGCGCCCCGGAGCACGTCGTCTTCCACTGCTTCAGCGGCGACGCGGACTTTGCCCGCCGCTGCGTCGACCGGGGCTACACGCTGTCCTTCGCCGGCAACGTGACCTTCAAGAACGCCGGTGACCTTCGCGACGCCGCCGAGGTGGCTCCGCTGGACCAGCTGCTCGTCGAGACCGACGCGCCGTTCCTGACTCCCATGCCGCACCGCGGGCGACCCAACGCGCCGTACCTCATCCCGTTGACCGTTCGCGCCATCGCCGAGGTCAAGGGCGTCGATGAAGCGACTGTCGCGGCGGGTGTCACCCAGACCGCTGCGCGCGTGTTCGCCTGGTCCTGAGCCGGCCGCGAGTCACACCAGTCACACCAGCCCCAACCCAGATGCCCGGTTTGTTCCCGTCACCGGAGGGCCCCTAGGGTCGTTGACTGAAGGACGGCCGGATCTGGCCTCTCGCGACCCCGGTCGCGCGTCGACGGCGACCCCGCGACGAGCGTGCATGGACCCGCACGTGAGATGCCCGTGCCCGGGTGGATCGACGTTCGGAGCCACGTGCGCCGCTCGCCCCTCGCAGTCGCCATGTTCGCCGCCGTCCTCGTCGCGCTGATGGCTGCGACCACCGCATTCGCGGTGATGGACAAGACGATCCGGCTCGACATCGACGGACACCGCAGCACGATCCGCACCTTCGCCGGCGACGTTGCCGGCGTCCTGCGCAAGGCCAACCTCGACCTCGGTCCGCACGACACGGTCGCCCCCGACACCAGCGCTCCGGTCCGGGACGGCTCCCAAGTCATCGTCCGCCGCGGTCGACCACTCGACCTCGTCGTCGACGGCCAGCCGCGTCGGGTCTGGGTCACCGCGCTGTCGGTCAGCGAGGCGCTCGACCAGCTCGGTCTGGCCGATCGCGGTGCCTGGATCTCGGCGTCGCGCTCACTGTCCATCCCGCGGCAAGGTCTGTCACTGCAGCTGCGGCTCCCGCAGCACGTCACGGTGCTCGTCGACGGCCGGCGTACCTCCCGTCTGACGACGGCGCCGACCGTCCAGGTGTTGCACAACCGGCAGCACGTGCGCAATGGTCACCTCGACCACGTGAGCGTGCCGGTGGCCCGCTATCCGACGAATGGCTTGGTCGTCAGCATTGACCGCATCAGCCAACGCACGGTCACCCGCTCCATCGCGATCCCGTTCCATACCCGGCACGTGCACACCTCGTCCCTCTACGTCGGGGACTCGAAGATCTCGCGCTATGGCAACCCCGGCGTCCGGCTGAACACCTATCGGCTGACCTGGAAGAACAAGAAGCTTGTCGGGCAGCGGCTGGTCCGCAGCCGGGTCCGCTCACATCCGGTCACGCAGATCGTGGCCGTCGGGACGAAACCGCGCCCGCGCTACACACCGGCCGCCGACGGCCTCAACTGGGCCGCGCTGGCGAACTGCGAGTCCGGTGGCAACCCACGCCAGGTGTCCTCCAACGGCACCTACCGCGGGCTCTACCAGTTCACGATGGGTGCGTGGCAGGGCGTCGGTGGCTCCGGCGATCCGATCGACGCGTCGTCGAGTGAGCAGACCTACCGCGCGCAGCTGCTCTACCGGCGCAGTGGAGACGGCGCCTGGCCGACTTGCGGCCACTACCTGTACACCTGACGGGTGACCGCCGACGACGCCGAGCCACTTCTTGGTCCGGCTGACGTTCGCCGGTTGGCGGCAGATCTCGGCATCCGTCCCACCAAGCGACTCGGGCAGAACTTCGTCGTCGACCCCAACACCGTGCGTCGGGTGGTCCGCACCGCTGACCTGCAGCCGGACGACGTCGTCGTCGAGGTCGGCCCAGGTCTCGGGTCGCTGACCCTCGGGTTGCTCTCAGCCGTCGATCGCGTCGTCGCCATCGAGGTCGATCCGGTGCTGGCCGGGGCGCTGCGCTCCACGGTTGACCGGCGGCTGCCCGCGTACGCCGACCGGCTCGAGGTCGTCACCGCCGATGCGCTCGCCGTCGACGGCGTGCCCGGGCCGGCGCCCACTGCGCTCGTGGCCAACCTGCCTTACAACGTCGCCGTGCCCGTCACCCTGCACCTGCTGGCAGCGCTGCCCAGCCTGCAGCGAGGACTGGTGATGGTGCAGGCCGAGGTGGCCGACCGCATCACCGCGACACCGGGCTCGCGCATCTATGGCGTGCCGACGGTCAAGACAGCGTGGTGGGCGGCCGCGACGCGGGCGGGTGCCGTGCCCCGACCGGTGTTCTGGCCGGTGCCCAACGTCGACTCCGCGCTGGTGCGACTGGTCCGCCGCCAACCACCGGTGACCACTGCGACGCGGTCAGAGGTCTTCGCCCTGGTCGACGCTGCTTTCGCCCAGCGGCGAAAGTCCTTGCGCGCCGCGCTTGCCGGTTGGGCCGGATCGCCGGCCGCTGCTGAAACCGCCCTGCGGGCGGCCGGCATCGACCCGATGGCACGGGGCGAGTCGTTGGACGTCGTGGCGTTCGCGCGGTTGGCCGAAGCGGGCCGCGCCGTACGATTGCCGTCATGAGGGGGTCCGGGACCGTCACGGTCCGGGTCCCGGCCAAGGTCAACCTGCACCTCGGCATCGGACCGATCCGCAAGGACGGGTTCCACGAGGTCGTCACCGTCTATCACGCTGTCTCGCTCTATGACGAGGTCGTCGTGGCGCCGTCGGAGGAGCTGCGGGTGACCGTTGTCGGCGAGGGCGCCGATGTCGTGCCCGTCGACGCGGACAACCTTGCCGTCCGTGCCGTGCACGCCGTGGCCGCCATGCTGGGACGCGAGCCGACCGTCGACCTCACCCTGCGCAAGGGCATTCCGGTGGCCGGCGGCATGGCCGGCGGCAGCGCCGATGCCGCGGCCACCCTCGTCGCGATGGACCAGATGTGGTCCGGTGAGCTCGACCGCTTCACGCTGGAGGGCATCGCAGCTGGCCTCGGCAGTGATGTCGCGTTCCTGCTGCGAGGTGGGTCCGCCCTCGGCACCGGCCGGGGAGAGGCGATCTCGCCGGTGTTGGGGCGCGGCGACTACTACTGGGTGCTGGCCGTCGCCGAGGAGGGCTTGTCGACTGCGGCGGTCTACGCCGAGCTCGACCGCATGCGTGGCGACGGCGACACGCGAGCCGTGGGCGCCCCGGACGGGGTGCTGGCCGCGCTGCGCGCAGGTGACACCGTCGCCCTGGGCACCGTCCTCGCGAACGACCTGCAAGCGGCGGCGCTGAAACTCCGTCCCGGCCTTCAGCGGGTGCTGGACGCCGGTCGCGAGCTGGGTGCGGTCGGCGGTGTCGTGTCGGGATCCGGACCGACGGTGGCGTTGCTCGCCCGGTCGTCGGAGGAGTCGGTGCGCATCGCGTCGTCATTGGCGGGCCTCGGTGTCTGCCGCACGGTACGACGCGCCCACGGGCCCGTCGCCGGAGCTCGCGTCGTACCCGCCGACAGCACCACCGGCTAGCCGTCCGATGCCCGTCAACCTGATCAACCTCGAGTCGGTGCGCAAGGCACACGGCACCACCGTGGTGCTTGACGACGTCTCGCTCGGAGTGGCCGACGGTGATCGCATCGGCGTCGTCGGTCGCAACGGCAGCGGCAAGTCGACGCTGCTGTCCCTCATCGCCGGCGCCGAGCCCGTGGACGCGGGCCGGGTCACCTCCGGCGGCGACGTGACCATCGGACGGCTCGCCCAGCTCGACGAGCTGCCGCCGGCCGCGACGGTCCTCGCCGCGGTCGTCGGCAGCGGGCCGGAGCACCACTGGGCCGGCGACCCACGGGTGCGTGCCGTGCTCGACGGGTTGCTGCGCGATCTGGCACCGGACGCAGTCGTGGGCGACCTGTCCGGTGGCGAGCGGCGCCGGGTGGCCCTCGCCGCCCTCCTCGTCGACGATCCCACGCTGTTGTTGCTGGATGAGCCGACGAACCATCTCGACCTCGAGGCGATCGCGTGGCTGGCCGCCTGGCTGCGCCGCCGCCGTGGCGGGCTCGTCGTGGTGACCCACGACCGGTGGTTCCTCGACGCGGTCTGCGAACAGACGTGGGAGGTGTCCGGCGGCGCCGTGCACCGCTATGACGGCGGCTACGCGGCCTACGTGCTCGCCCGTGCCGAACGGGAACGGCAAGCAGCGGCGACCGAAGACCGGCGCCGCAACCTGCTGCGCAAGGAGCTGGCGTGGCTGCGCCGCGGGCCGCCGGCTCGCACCTCCAAACCGCGGTTCCGCATCGACGCGGCCAACGCGCTCATCGGCGACGAGCCGCCGCCCCGCGACAGTGTCGAGCTGCAGCGCTTTGCGGCGTCGCGGCTGGGCAAGGACGTGGTGGATCTCGAGGACGTCACTGTCCGCCTCGGTGGGCGAGCGGTGCTGCAGGACGTGACGTGGCGGCTCGGCCCCGGCGACCGGGTTGGGGTGCTCGGCCCGAACGGCGCCGGCAAGACGACGCTGCTGCGGCTGGTCGCCGGTGACCTGCGTCCGGACGCGGGCACGGTGAAGGTCGGTCGCACGGTCGTGCCCGGCTGGCTCTCGCAGGAGGTCACCGAGCTCGACCCGGGGTTGCGGGTGCTGCAGGCGGTCGAAGAGGTCGCCCAGACCGTCATGCTCGGCAAGGGACGAGAGGCGACCGCGTCGCAGCTCCTGGAGCGGCTCGGCTTCCCCGCCGAACGACAGTGGACGCCGGTCGGCGACCTCTCCGGCGGAGAGCGGCGACGGTTGCAGCTGTTGCGGCTCCTCATGGCCGGGCCCAACGTGCTGCTGCTCGACGAACCGACGAACGATCTCGACGTGGAGACGCTTGCCGAGGTCGAGGACGTTCTCGACGGGTGGGGTGGCACGCTCATCGTGGTCAGCCACGACCGGTGGTTCGTCGAGCGGGTGTGCGAGACGGTGTGGGCGATCCCCGGTGACGGCACGTTGCGGCATCTGCCCGGCGGAGTGGACGACTATCTCGAGCTGCGGCGGGTGGCGACACAGCAGCAGCCGGCGGCCGCGGCCCGGTCGGCTGGTGACTCCCGGTCGGCCCGCAAGGAGCTCAGCCGCATCGAACGTCGCCTCGAGCGCATCGCGGCGGACGAACGCTCGGTGCACGACGAGATGGCCGCGCACGCCGCCGACTACGAGAAGGTCGGAGAGCTTTCCGAGCGGTTGCGTGCGCTCGCGGCGGAGAAGGCGCAGCTGGAAGACGCGTGGCTCGACACGGCGGACGAGGCGTCGTGAGGACTGTCCACGTCGACTGGGGAGTGGTGGGGGCGCGAGTGCTCGCAGCTCGTTGCGACGTGGTCGTCGTGTGTGACGTGCTCTCGTTCTCGACGGCGGTCTCGGTCGCGACGGCACGAGACGTGACCGTCTGGCCCTTTGCCTGGCGGGACGAGGCGGCGGGTGCCTTTGCTCTCGAGGTCGGCGCAGTGCTCGCCGGTGGCCGTGACGACGCGGTCTCACTCTCCCCGGCGTCGTTGGCAGCACTCGCACCCGGCAGCAGGGTGGTGCTGCCGTCGCCGAACGGCGCCGGCTGCTGCCTGGCAGCAGCCGCGGCGGGAGTGCCCGTGGTTGCCGGCTGTCTGCGGAATGCGCCCGCGGTGGCGACGTGGCTGCACGGACGCGATGGCGACGTGGGTCTGGTCGCGGCCGGTGAACGCTGGCCGGATGGGTCGTTGCGGCCGGCGTACGAGGACTGGGTGGGCGCGGGCAGCATCGCGGCACTGCTGAGCGGCCTGGCACTGACTGCGGAGGCGGAGGCCGCGGCGCTGGCCGCGTCGGCGCGACGACCGCTCGGTGAGGTCGCCTCCGGTGTCGAGCTGATCGAGCGTGGCTTTGCGGGGGACGTCGAGATGGCGGAGGACTACGGCGCCGACGACATCGTCCCGTTGCTCGTCGACGGGAGGTTCGGGTCGGGCTGACGTTTGCCCTCGAGGACGAAAAGCGTGCCGGCCACAGCGAGTGCCCACAGCGGCAGACCCATGCCGAGTCGCACGGGCGCCAGCCAGTGCACGTCGTTGTGGGCGTAGAGGTAGCCCTGGACACTCGCGCGCAGGACGAACACGACGGCCCACATCGCGGTGGCCATGGTGGCGGCGCGGCGCAGCGCCGTGTCGTCGCGCCAATGCGCATAGCCGCGGTCGATGAGGGCGGCGACATAGCCGAGCAAAGGCCGGCCGACGAGGATGCTGCCGATGGTCAGCACCGCATAGCCGGCGTTGGCCAGGATGCCGGGGAGGAAGTAAGTCTTGGCGTTGCCGGTGAAGGCAGCGAGCGCAGCCGCGCCGGCCAGCCCGCCCAGGCCCATGACGGCCTGGCGCAGTGGTTCGTGGCGGACCCGGCGTACGACGGCCAGGATCACTGCGGCGACCAGGGCGGCGCCGATGGCCCAGCCGAGTGGTGCGAACGTGTCGACGATGACGAGCACGATGCCGGGTGTGCTCGCGTCGATGACACCGCGGCGCCCGCCGAGCATCTCGGCGAAGTCGAGCTGCGGTCGCTCGGGCTCGGTCATGCGGTCAGTCTGTCAACCTGTCGCAGCGGTGGGAACGTCGCAGGTGAGGTCTGGCCGCGATGCAGGCACTCGGCTGACCGCTCGCCCGCGCTCGCGGACCTGCGCGGCGAAGGTGATCGCGTTGTCGATGGCCGCGCAGCCGGGGTCGTTGTTGAAGTAGACGAACACGTCGTTGTCGTCGGTCGGGAAGATGTCGGTGACCGTGGCGGCCCACGAATCGAGCTCGGCGTCGGTGTAGAACGGCCACGGATCGGCGCTGCCTTCGTGGAGTCGCAGGTAGCCCCAGTCCGCCGTCCGCCACAGCGGGGTGATGGCGCCATGGCGGTCAGCCCAGCAGAGCGCGGCGTTGTGCTGCTCGAGACAACGACGCAGCTCGTCGGTCCACCATGACTCGTGCCGTGGCTCGACCGCCACCCGCACGCCGGCCGGGAAGGCGGTGAGTGTCTGCTCGAGAGCGTTGATGTCGGCGGGCAGGTCCGGCGGCAGCTGGACGAGGACGGGTCCGAGCTTCTCCTTCAGCGGCGCGGCTCGCTCCATCAACATCGCGATGCTCGGCGCGGGGTCGCGCAACCGCTTGACGTGGGTGAGATAGCGGCTGGCCTTCACGGTGATGATGGCGTCGGCGGGTGAGCGGTCATACCAGCCGGTGAAGACCGTGGCTTTCGGCAACCGGTAGAACGTGACGTTGAGCTCGACCGTGCGGAAGTCGCGCATGATCTGCTCGAACCAACGATTCTGTGCGACGCCCTTGGCGTAGTAGCGATAGCGCCAGTCGCGATACTGCCAGCCGCTGGTGCCGACCAGGACCGTCACCTGGTCGTCCTACCCACTATTTCTTGGTGCGCAGCTTCGG